>CANHIS010000130.1 GCA_947460255.1 Bacteroidota bacterium | reverse complement strand
GATGAGCTAATTATAATTTATTAAACAATAGAATTAATTATAATAGTATGGAAAACCATGTAAATTTTTTAGAACCCTTAATTGAAAATGCTAAAGTATACGAGAAAACAAGCATTGAATTATATAAACTTAAGGCTATAGAGAAAATATCAGAAACTTCTTCCACATTAGTTTCACGTGTGATGGCCTTTTCTTTACTTGTATTATTTATTTTAATGGTAAGTGTGGGAATAGCATTCTGGCTGGGCAACTTTATGGGAAAAATATATTATGGCTTTTTATGTGTGGGCGGATTTTATGGCCTTGCAGGAGTTGTATTATATTTTTTCCTGCACAGTTGGATAAAAGAACGTGTTAATAATTCAATTATTAGACAAATGCTTAGTTAAATTACATGGATAAAATAACCTCTATAAAGGAATTACGGGAATCTATTCTTAAACTCGAGATCAAGCAGATTGAAGATCAGCGTTTATTGAAAGAACAATTCATGATTACATATGAAAGGATGAAACCTATAAATATGATCAGAAACTCAGTAAAGGATTTAATTACCTCGCCGGATCTACAAAATAATCTTTTTAGCACTACACTGGGGCTCGCAGCAGGTTACCTATCTAAAAAAGCTGCTGTAGGTTCAACCCATAATCCATTAAAGCAAATACTTGGTACTTTTTTACAATTAGGTGTGGCAAACGTTGTTGCAAAAAATTCGGATGGAATAAAATCAGTAGCAGTAAGTTTAATAAGCAACTATTTAAGGAAAAGAAAGGCTATTGTCGAGCACGAGAAGTAATATCTTGTTTTAAACATAATTAAGATTTTTTAATTCCTCCACCAATCCTTTTCTGGATTACTCGGGAATCTTATAAGGTGAATGCTTTTATAAATCAAAGCAACATGTCTGGCTTTCAATGTACAAAGGTTGGTTATAAACTCGAAACAGAGCTTATTTCCGCCATCTCAATTCGCTATCTATTTCGTAATTCAATGGTTTTTAGGTACGAGCAATTTTCCCTTACCTCTATACGGATTATCTCAACTTTGATTATACTGTAGTATATGTATGGTATAATTTCATTTTCTACAACAGATTAATAAGCTGCATTTAATTATAATTGAGTTACGAAGTAGAAACCATTGATATTGAATTTATCGAATGTGTTTTCAGCGTTGTATTCTTTATCAAAAACAGCTATTTCCCCTGACTCCTAGTTACCATGCTTTAAAACTACTTGTCATGTTTTGTCGCAACCGATATCCATACAAGCTTTGTTACTTTATGCTGCAAATTTAACTTGGTCGCAAAACTAAATTACAACAAAGCGGGATATCCTTTGTGGAAATCCCGCTTTTCTAATAATTTTTATCTAATACTAATGACTTATTTTGTTTCTTTTTATAACAACTAATTATTTTTCTAATCATTACAGAATCATTTTTTTCACTCTCAATTGCACCTATCAAAAAACCGTAAGTTTATAATGGCTGCGATAGGAAGAAATAAAAGAAGCAGTTATTTAGGGAGCCTGGTCCTTATATTCTAATTACACAAATTCAGCATCTTTGTGGTTGTTATTTAGCTCTTCTTCCTTGAATAATTCCAAGTAATACTGAAACAAGAGCAATTACCAGTAATATGTGTATTAAACCTCCTACACTATAACCAATGAAACCAATTGCCCAAGCAATTACTATAACTACAGCCAATACATACAATAGATTTCCCATGATCAGTTTTCTAAATGAATAATTATTGTGATTTGATAGTTGTTGTTGAAGTTTGAGCCTGAAAATTTTCTCTTTTTGTTTTATCAGAATTTATATCAATACCTGTCTTATCTGGATCTGTTTCTCTTTGCGGTTTTTCGAATTTCCCTTTGCCTTCTGTTTTCAGAGTAGACTTGTTTTTAGTTTTGTCAGCATCAGTATCAGTGCCGGTTTTATCAGCTCCTATATCCGGCATTGTTTTATCTGCGAAATTTGTAGTTTTTTTTAACTCCCCCTTTTGGGCTTGTTTTGTTTGTAGTTTTCATCGTAAATATTTTAAGTGTTAATCGCTTTATTAAAGCATTTGTTTTAATTACAATTTTTCAATAGTATGGCGTATTTCTTCCTTAGTCTGACCTAGCTTTTTTTCAAGCCTGCCTAACAGTTCATTTTCTTTTCCTTCAACAAATTTTAAATCATCGTCAGTTAGTTTTGCATACTTTTGTTTGAGTTTGCCTTTTAGCACATCCCAATTTCCTTTAATGTTTAATTTTGTTTCCATTTTTTTAGTTTTTAGTTTATTTATTCTGTTGTTTTTCCTTCAAATTCTTCTTCGTTTTCTTTTGCTTCAGACTCAGCTTTTGTTTTGCGAATGATACCATCTTTATGATGAGCCGGAGAATAGATTGTGTACATCTTCAATTCCTTTTCAACATCTGTATTTAGTATGTTATGTTTTGCTCCCGCGGGGATTACAACAGCATCACCTTCGCTAACAATGTATTCATTCCCGTCTATTATACACTTACCCTGACCACTTTCAAAACGAAAGAATTGATCATTTTCACTATGGACTTCTTCTCCAATTTCTTCTTTCGGTTTAAGGCTCATCAATACTAATTGACTGTGTAAAGAAGTATATAATACTTTTCTGAAATTGTTATTTTCTAAAGTTGATTTTTCAATCGCTATTTTCAATCCTTTCATTTTAAGTATTTTTAAATGATTTGTACTATTTACCAATATAATTATCTCATTCTACACAACCATGATATCATTCATCTTAATTTAATTATTTTACGTTATTAACGTTAAAGTCTTTGATAGCCTTACCCAACACATCCATATCACGATTGAATTCTGTTTTAAAGGTTTCCCATTGCTCTTTGCCTTCAGCCTTGTAGTCATCCATTTTTTGTTTTAGCTCTTTATTTTTTTGTTCTAATTGAGCTATTTTCTTTTCATAATCTGCCTTAACGTCTTTTTTCTCATTTTCGATTTTTGTTTTGAAATCAGCTATAATTTTATCGTTATCTGAGATTTTAGTTAATGTTTCTTTACGGTAATTTTCAATTTCAGTCTGATAATCTTCGTTGGCTTGATCAAGATCTTTTTTTGCTTCAGTAACATTTTCTTCAGCATCTTCTACTTTAGTAGTTGGAGCAATGCAACTGGTTAAAATTGCACTCGCAACAAAAAACTTGGCAGACAGGGTAATTACATTTTTTTTCATTATTGTTTTTTTTGGATTAATAAAAATTGAAGCCAAATTGACAATTGGCATGAGAATTTGATTTCATAACAAATGTAGAGCGGGTTTCAACGTTCAGTAATGCCTGTAGTCATCCATAAATATGATGTTTATCAGTTATTTGCTAAAACAGACTTTTACAGCGAAAAAGCTCTATTTGATATTACGACAGGATTAAATACTTCTCCTAAATGAAGAACCGAATGCGCTTTTCGCGCCTCAGCCTATTGCAGTGCGTTGGGAATTTAGCTTAGTGAGGTTTTACCGGCCTTTGGCAAAAACCAAATGTGCTAAATTAACGATAGCCAGAACGCCTTCCGCAAGAGGCCAAAAGGAGTTCATCCAATAGCTTTTCAATAAGCCCAAAAAATGCGTCGGCAAAAAATAAAAATCTTTTTATCTGAATGTTCTTGTCGAACCGAAAGAGCTGCTAATTAGTCGCCCGTAGAAGAAGTCACCGATCGAAGTGAAATGATTTTTGTCAACGAAGAATTGTATGACACGATGCGCTTTAACATTGCACCTATGCATTAGATTGGATGGTCTTACTTCAAACGCATTATACGGGTTAATTTTAGTTTCTTTGAAACATGATTCGCATAAGATTTCTTTCACTCGCTTTTTTTACGGCAGTGCTTTCTGCTCACAGTCAGGATTTACTACCGAAGTTGCCCGATTGGAATGGCAAAAGCGTGGCATTGATGCGCTCGCCCAATGCGCCCGATGCATTGCCTTTCGAAAAGTCACTTGGAATGCAAAGCGCAGGATTCGATAATTGCGTTGCCTGGTTTGCAGCAGCGGCCATGCGCAGTAACTACATTCATTTAGATACGCTCTGCTATACCGCATCGGGCAATTATGTGCCTTTGTATTACTTCAGTTCCGAGTGGCCGATGAATGCCCAAAAGCCCATGCTTTTAATTCAGGCTGGAATCCATTCGGGCGAAATCGACGGACTCGATGCGGGCATGTTGTTGTTTCGCGACCTGCTTTCGGGCAACTTGAAAGCCCTTCAAGACAAAGTTAATCTGGCTTTTATCCCAGTTCTAAACCGCGATGGCCTGCTCCGAAGTTCAGAAACAAACCGCATTAACCAGCGCGGTCCAACAGTGCAAGGCTGGCGTTCGAATTCCTTAAACCAAAACCTAAACCGCGATTATGCCAAAATTGATGCGCCAGAAACACGCGCCTTGGTTGAATTAATCAACAAACTCAATCCTACACTGTACATCGATATTCATGTTACAGATGGTGCCGATTACCAATACGATATAACGTATGGTTTTATTGGCAATCACGGGTATTCTCCGCGTATTTCTGGATGGATGAAAACCAATTTACGTCCGTTTGTTGACACCCAACTCCAACTTGCAGACCACATCCCGGGCGACTTGGTGTTTTTAAAAAATGAGGCAAGACCGGAGGAAGGGAATATGCAATACATGTTTGGACCTCGATTTTCGCACGCTTATGCCGATGCACGCCACACGCCGGGCATATTAGTCGAAAATCATTCGTTAAAACCTTTTAAACAGCGTGTCTTGGGTACACGTGTTTTGCTGGAAGTATTCGTAGAGTTACTTGCGAATAAGGGGCGCGATCTGCAGACGGTTATGCAAAATGATTGCTTGCAGCCGAGCGATTCGTGCGTTTTAACCTGGCAAGATCCTGTTGTGTGCGACTCAATCAATTTTCTTGCATTTCAAAGCCACATGCAATGGAGTTCGGCAGCAGGAACTGATGTTGTTACGTGGAAGGCAGAACCCTACTCAAAAAAAATACCCCTGTTATGCAGTTTAGATCCGAAGTTAATACGCAAAAAACCCAAGTGGTTTGTTATTCCGGTTAACCGAACCGACGTCATTGAACGACTTCGTGCACATGGAATTCAATTTCGAGTTTTAGAAACCGACACAACCGTAAATGCATCGTTTTTCAAGTTAAACGATGTTGCCATGGCAGGGAAACTGCCTACACAAGGCAGAATGCGGATGCAAGCGAAAACCGAGCTTGTTAAAGCTCGAAAAAACTTCGCAAAGGGCAGCATATTTATCGACATGCGCCAGCCGTTAAGCGATTTGTGCATGTTGTTGCTCGATCCCGATTCGCCCGATTCGTTCTTCCAATGGGGCATGTTTGCAGATGTAACTGAACGAACCGAATACTTCGAAGCCTATGCGATGGCCCCGATAGCAGAGCAAATGATGGCTGAAAACGCCCAATTAAAATCGGAATTTGAGGCACGCTGCAAATCGGATGCTAAATTCAGAAAAGATGCCGAAGCGAGGCTTCGCTGGTGGTATGAAAGAAGCAAATACAACGACGAAAATTATCTTGTTTATCCAATAGCATTTGAACCATGACGAGCAATTCGCGCCAGGGAGATCTGGAAAAATTAAAAGAAACCGAAATAAAAGCCTTTGAATTATTTGCTGCAATTGAGCAAAGAGGTTTGATTCGTCCGGGAATTACAGAACTCGAATTAAACCGTGCGATCTACGATTTAGCTTTTGAACTTCATGGTATTCGAACATTTTGGCATAAACGAATTGTGCGGGCCGGAAAAAACACCCTACTGCCTTATGCCGAAAATCCGCCCGATTTGACCTTACGCGAAAACGAAATTTTGTTTCTCGATTTTGGACCGGTTTACGAAGATTGGGAAGCCGATATCGGCAGAACCTATGTGCTCGGAAACGATGCGCGCATGATGCAACTTAAAAACGATGCAGAACGGCTGTGGCAAGAAGGAGCGCAATATTTTCAAGCGCATTTCGATAAGCTAACCGGTGCCGAATTTTACAACTATACCTGTAAATTGGCGAAAGACAATGGCTGGCAATTTGGGAATATCCACTGCGGACATTTAATCGGGAATTTTCCGCACGAAAAATTAAGCGGAGAAGACAAACGAAACTACCTGCACCCAGAAAACCACGAACAGCTTAGTTTACCCGATTTGTCGGGAAGGAAAAGGTATTGGATTTATGAAATTCATTTGGTCGATGAAGCGCTGAACATCGGAGCATTTATTGAACAACTTATTGAAGTTTAATGTTACTAAGGAACGCAAATGGCGCGCATAGCTTTATACTAAAGTTTTGACCTTTAAACGTGAAAAAACTACTCCCCTTCTTATTGCCTTTGGCCTTATTAGCTGCACTTGCTTGGTTGTTTTTGCAAACCAACACCCCTAAAGGTGTTTACAAAGAATTGCCTATTCTAGGAAACCATCGACTCGATACGTTAAAGGCAAACGGAACAATGCAAATCGACACGATTTATCATACAATTCCTCCGTTTAGCCTCAGCAATCAAAACAATGAAATCATTACAGAGGCGGTTGTGCGCGGAAAAGTTTACGTTGCCGATTACTTTTTCACCACCTGCCAAAGCATTTGTCCGATAATGACAAAACAGCTCGATCGCGTTTATAAAGCAAGGCCCGAGGTTATGATTTTATCGCACACGGTTGATCCGGAAACTGATTCAGCGGCACAATTGCTTAATTATTCGAAGAAATTTGCGGCAGATGGAAAGCGTTGGATTTTCTTAACCGGCGAGAAACCGAAACTCTATGAGCTTGCCCGTAAAGGCTATTTGCTCGATGCCCGCGAAGGAAATGGCGGAGCAGAAGACTTTATTCATACCCAAAACTTTGCATTAATCGATAAAAAAGGCAGAATTCGTGGGTTTTATGATGGAACCGACTCATCGGCAGTAAATGAACTTATTACCGATATTGGATTTTTGTTACAAGAGTAAAGCCCCACCAATTAATTTACGCTAAGACGGGCAAACTATCAGATTTCGTTAATCAAACATCCCGATAATTTGCTGCACTAGAAAGATTATTTTTTAGGCTCACAAGGAATTCTAAATTTGTCCAAAATTTTAAAAACAAGAAATATGAAATACCTCTTATTGGCGTCATCAGCTATTCTAACTCTAACTGTTGCAAGTTCATGCGGTAAAAGCGTAGAAGCTTGTGCCAATTTCAATGAAGCGGCATACCTCGAAAACGACACTATTAGCTTAGATGCATCTTGCAGCGAAAATGTCGATACGTATCTATGGGAACCTCAAGCGGGTTTGCAAATGTTAGGTGGCGGAAATGCAGCGACTGAGCGTTTTATAGTTCTTCCCTTGTCCGGCTCTCTTTCAAGAACGATCGATTTAACCGTATCGAACTCAAAGTCCTCTAAAAAGATTTCAAAATCGACTGTTGTTCTTTAATTCTTATAGAAGGACTATTATTTATAGTTCCTTTTGCAGTGTATTCTTAAAAAAGCTCCAAACAATCAGCAATCAGTGCAAATTGTTTGGAGCTTTTTCGTTGGCAGTATAACAGCTATTACCAGAATTATTTGTTTGGGTAAGGATACATTCCTTGAATCGCCGCTTCGAGTTTCTGAATGATTCCAGCTTCAGAAGGGCGCATCTCAGATGGGTTGATCACATTGCCTTTCTTATCCAAAAGAATGTACCGAGGCAACGCGCCGATATCGTAAAATTTAACGAAATCAGAATCGGGCTGGGTGTGTAATTGCATTCCAGTCATGTTTTTATCGGCAAGCAGTTTCGACCATTTCTGGATGTCTTTATCCATGCTAACTGCAATAATCTCGAGCGCATCTTGATCTTTAAAGTGCTCTTTCAAAGCTTCCAAATGCGGTAATTCCTCTCGGCAGGGTTTGCACCATGTTGCCCAAATATCGAGATAAAGATATTTGCCCAGAAATTTATCCAATTTAACTTTCTTGCCATTTCTATCCTGAAAGGTAAATTGATTGCCCAAAGTACCGGTAAGCGCATTTTTATATTGAAACTTATCGTTTTTCTGAAGAATCGTTTTACTAAAACTATCGTATTCGCTTAATTTGGAATTTAAAAAACCTTCTGTTACCTTATATTTTACGGCCTCTTTAACTATGCGTTCGCGCTTTTCTTGAATCCATAATTCAAGCGATACCTGCGTGATATGATCATCAATTTTCTTCGAGAGTTCAACTTGTTGAAGGCTGATAAAAGCCATAAAGTTATTGCTATTGGAATGATGTCCTGCATACCGAATAGACGCATGCGGATTTAATGCATCCAGTTGAATCGATGCCCTATGATTAGGCGATAAGTCGATTTTACCCAATTCGTTTTGTTTCCCATTGGTAAAAATGTAAATGGGATAAATTTTCTCTTCTATTCCCTCAAGGGTATCCGATTCAAGATTTCCATTTCTGAATTTGAGGGATGATTTTATTTTCCATGCATTTTCCTTGTCATAAATAACAAGACTGTCGAGCGAAGACTTATTTGTAATTTCTACATTAATAATTGTGGATGAAGGCTTATTCTCGGATTCGATTGCAGCATTTTCTTGGTATTTATCGCACAAATACAAATAGGGCTCAAAAGCATGGTGCGTCCAAATTTTTTCATTGTCAATGGGGAACAACGTGTAATAATGCTGATCCGCATACAAAACCACATTATCGCCTGTTCGAGCGTAATTATTGGAATTGAAATAAGAAGGGGTAACATACTCGGGCAAACTCTTTTTTATAAATACACCCAGGGTTCTTCCCAATTGTTTCTGGTAGCGTT
>CANHIS010000129.1 GCA_947460255.1 Bacteroidota bacterium | reverse complement strand
CCTAATTTGTGTGTAACCACATTCACCTGCGCATCCGAAATCGGCGTTCCATCGCTTGTATTTACCGAGCCATGTAAATCGTTGAAGTTTTGAGGCACATCGCAATTCCACCACGAAAAATGACTCGCCTGTCCAATGTATTGATTGCCCTGCTTTTGCGCTACGCCCTCGTGCATCCAAAGGCCTTGTGCTTCATCAAAACTCCACCAGTCGATGGTGGTGGGAGCTTCGGCTTGTAAGGAAGCCGGAATGTTAAAGGTTAAAGTGGCCGAAACACCATTGGCCAATTGCAGTTCGTTCATGTTCGCATCACGCAATTCCACGCTGGCCATGCCGAAAGAGCGAAGTATGCGCAAAGAATCGTTCATACCACCCAACAATTCGCCTGGCATTTGGTCGAACATAGATGCAGAAGTTGGATCTAAGGCAGCGGCATTTACACGCACGATTCCTGTGTAGGGTTGACCGTTTAAGGTAACCGCATTAGCCGGGAAGTTCAGCTGCAAGAGTCCGGAAGTAACCGTGCCGCCACTTGTAGCATTAAAACTGCCCGATTCGGTCATGGGTAAAAGTTGCACATTCACCCGGTTGCTTCCCGTTTCGAGGGGTAAAAAGCTGCGCGAGCCTTGGTGAAAGCCGGGTTTGGTAATGGTGATATAGCCGAGTTTGTCATACACCAAAATGTTGTTCAGGAAAAATACTCCGTTCGGATCGGTGCGGGTTTCTTCGCCGCCGTAAGGAGAACGTACAATCGCATTCATCTCCGGCGCTCCGGTTGGACCTGTTACAACACCCATTACAGATGCATATCGAAGGTTACCCAATTGCGCTGGATCTACCGCTTCGCCTTCGCTGTGCGTGATGCTATCGATTTGTGAGAGAGGGATTTCACTCACATAGCCGTTGAGTTGTCGCACTTGCAGTACTTGCGCACCGTTTACTTCGGCAGTTTCCACCTTGTCGATGAGATGCGTCGGGATGCGCAAGACTGGCTGGTTGTGGCGGTGGATGTTTTTCAAGGTTTGGGCGTCCAATCGGAAACCAAACACGATCAATAATAAGCCTAGAAATAGTATGTGTTTTTTCATGTTAGAAAACTTCAAAAAATTACTTTTCTCCCCTAAAAACTTAATCTAAAACGCAACGTAATGACATGCCTGCTCTTCTTGTGAGGTATAACATCGAAGATGCATTCGACGAATAGATTAAGTTAAAATGAAGTGCATTATTTGAACTAGATACTGCAGTGGAACTCCACCACCATCCCCAAGAATTCAAATCAGAGAAATCGCTACTGTCGACCACTCGCCCTCCTCCAGGAAGGCCAGTAAATCCACTACTATTGGTCGCTCCAAAATTGGGAGGATCCCAACCATCTGCAGCTTTCAGCTTCCCACCAGCTACCTCGCTTCCTCCTAAATAATTTTGTAAAACATTCCAATCAGATATTGTTGGAACATGCCAGCCTATTGGACAAATATTGCGGGAATTAGTTCCTACCCAACCATTATACAATTTGCCGTAAACTAATTCGTTTGCAATGTTATTGTTATAATGGCACCAAGCAGGAGCCATTACATCTATCCATGCTTGTTGTTCTATGACATTCTGAATCAATGTTCCATCATTGAATCGCTCCGTTTTAATGTTTACGGCAGTCCAAAGTTGACTACCAATTAATATTGTAGGATAAACATTTCCATCTATATCTGTTACCGTTGAGGCATACTGGGAGCATGCTTGAATGTTTCCAGCATTGGCGCCGGAGCTTCCAACTTGAACTGTAAGAGGTTCTGATACCTTAATCGTATCGGGTGTAGATAAATCAAAACCCTGAATTGTGAAATCGCCGGTACTGCAGGTTTGAATAGTAAATTCACCCTGATTGGTTAAAAAAACCTGTGAACCTAAGCTCACATAGCCTTGTGAAATCGGCTGCCCTTGACAGTTCACCACTGTTCCAGTTAACGGATAAAATCCACTGAGACTGGCTGTGTAAGAAACTGTTATTGAATCCAATCCACTATTGATGATCTCGCTGAGCACCTCCGTAAGTTCATTTGTGGTTGGACAAACCAAATAAACATTGGCCGTTAATACCTGGTTTGTTGGTACTCTTCCACTAAATTCCCCTTCAGTGTTGGCAAAAACAGAAATGCTCCCTAAAGTTGGGGAGGTCAAACTCACCATTGCATTGGGTATTGGTTCATTTGAGGCGTTAAATATTGTACCGTGCAATTCATTAAATGTCCCAGGTACGTCTAAATTCCACCACGAAAAGTGTGTTGCTGTACCCACATATTGATTCCCTTGCTTTTGCGCTACGCCTTCATGTTTCCAATAACCCAATAAATCATCGAAACTCCACCAGTCGATTGTATTGGGGGCTTGCGCTTGAAGTGCATCAGGAATTGTGTATGTTACCGTTACCTCGATTCCAGGCGCTAGTTGCACAGGGTTCATATTCAAATCGCGCAACTCAACCGCCGCCATTCCAAAAGATCGAAGAAGCCTAAGTGAATCGTTTAAGCCACCGATTAATTCGCCTGGCATTTGCAACGGCATTTCAGCACTTGTTGGGTCGATTGTGCTTGCATAAACCCTTACTACTCCAATAAAAGGTTGGCCATTTAATAAGAAGGCATTCGGTGGAAAATTCAATTGCATAGGTCCTGAGGTTATTTGTCCGCCGTTTACAGGAGAAAAAATCATACCTGATGAGACCATTGGCAATAACTGAACATTAATATTATTAGTCCCCTCTGATATCGGAAGAAAAGATCGTGAGCCCTTGTGAAAACCAGTCTTTTCGATGGTTACATAGCCCAGCTTGTCGTATACAATAATGTTATTGAGATAGAAGACGCCATTTAAATCTGTATGGGTTTCTTCACCGCCAAATGGTGAACGGACTTTCGCATTATTTATAGGTTCGTTATTAGCATTTCGAACTATTCCCATGACGCTGGTTGTTCTCATTACACCTAGAAGTAATGGATCTACAGTGCCTTTGTAATGCGTAATACTATCAATTTCTGACAATGGAACCTGAATCACCTCACCTAGGAATGGCAAAATCTGGAGCACCTGAGTAGTATCTAATTGAACGACCTCAACTTTATCGATTAGCTCCGTTGGAATTCTTTGTACCGGCTGGTTATGGCGGTGGATGTTTTTCAGGGTTTGAGCGTCGATCCGAAGACCGAAAGCCATCAATAAAAAACCGAGAAATAGTATGCGTTTTATCATGCGTAATTTGATTTGGAACCTCATTTTTATTTTTAGCCCCGGACTGAAGTCCGGGGCTGCAGAGTCCGGGACTGCGATGGGATTCATTATGCATCGCAATTCGTAAATGCTATCAATTTTGCAAATTCGAACCAACTATAGTTCCCCGGACTAAAGTCGGAGGCTGCGGGATGGCTACTTTACACTCTAAATTCTTCAATGATGAAAAATTAATCATTGATCCCCGGACTAAAGTCCGAGGCTGCGGGATGGCTAGATTGGACTCTCGACTAAAGACTAAATACTTAGTACTAAATACTCATCGTTTCATAAACGCCTTCGAGATCACAACTTTCCCCGACTCTAGGGTGCAGAAGTATTGTCCAGCGGCGAGTTTGCTTAGGTCTAAGGCAAGTTCTCCTTTGGCAGATGCTTTCACTTCTTGCTCGAGAAGCTTTTCGCCTTTGAGGTTGTGGATGCGCACCTTAACATCGGAAGATGCATTGGGCAATGAAAAGCGCAAGTTGAGTTGTTGATCGGCTGGATTTGGGAAAAAGCTCAATTGTGGATGGTTAGCCACTTGATCAACTGCTGTAACATTATCGGGTGTGTAGCGATAATTGTCGAGTTCATCGAGCTGGAAAGAAACGATACTTTCATCGGTGAGGTGAAGCTTGATGGAAGTAGAATCGAACTTCATGTAACTCACTTCGGAGATGGCATACATCTGCATCGAAGCATCGTTCATGTAGAAAAAAAGGTTCTGGGAGTTTGCTTGTGAAGCACCAAATACAAGCAGTAAGGCGAATAGGTAGCGTTGAATCATTACTTATAGGATTTAAATTTTACAAGTGATAAATCTAGATAACATTTTCAAAGAAACCTACATGGATTTAAAAGGAATTCTAACTTTAAAGTGACATTTCATTTTGCCTGGACGTCATCAATGGAAATATTATACAAGAAGAATGATAATATAATTGGTGAACCTCCACCCTATTCTGCTGCCACGGCCCGGATGGAGCGGCATGTTTGAGCTCTTGTGCTGGAGCGCAGCGGAAGCACAAAGCGAGTAGCGACAGCCGGAATAGCCGCATAAAAAGAAAAACCTTGATCAACGGGTAATTCAATATTACCATCTGAATTGCAAAAGTTCGAGGCGAGCAAAATTCTTCTTGGAAAAGTTTAAATATATACCTACACTTGATAATAAATACTGTTTATTATGAAAGCAATGCTACGCCTCTTGATATTTTGCATTCTGTTATTGAAGGTTGATAACTATTTAGCTCAGGCACAGTGGCAGCCCATAACGAGTATTTTTGGAACCAACATTACTGAAGAGTATGCAGAAACAAGCAATAAGGTTGTAGCAAGAGGTATTGTGGGCGTTTATTTAGCTAATAAAACAGATTTTTTCTGGGAAATAGTACCTGAATTTATTGAATTAAATATTTTGGCTATTGACGCATCGGCAGATACGATTTTTGTTATTCATCGGGGATCGGATATTGACTCGAGAATTTTTCTCACAATGAGCTTTGACGAAGGCGCCACGTGGGAAGAGAGAGTACTGGTGAGTGAATATTCATACTTCGATATTGAATTTTCCTATGTCGCCAATCAGCTTGTGCTGGCTAGTTATGCAGGAGGAAGTGGTGTAATTTTAAAATCGAATGATTTGGGACAAACATGGAACAATGAATCAATGCCCGATTTTATTGATAATGTGATGAAGACTTTTGACACCGGCAATGCACACATTACTTATTTGGTAAGTTCAACAGATACATCAAGAAGTTTTATTTATTCGGTAATTGATGGAAATTGGCATGCTATACCAGGTACTAATACAACAGGGGGATTAATTGCCTCATACATCTACAATAATCGCGTGTACACTGCAATCGACGGGACAAATGACTTTTCCATTTCTACCTGTGCCATGGATGGAAGTGACAATCAATTGCTCTACTCCAATCCTACATCGATTCAATTCAATGGCTTTTTGGAAGTGAACGGAACAATGGCATTTTTGATAGAAGAAATAACTACACCGAATAATTCAAGTGAACTTTATGTATCGAACGACAATGGACAAACTTTCACCTATCAGGTAACGCTTAACAATACGCCTGTTTGGTGGAATGAAGTTAAGACACTTGAATCGGGCCAGTGCATTGTTTGGGCAGGAATTGACTTATTTCTGATGAGTGCAGATTTCCAAACGTATCAATCGATAACAGATGGAATGATCATTTTTGGTCTCAAGTACGTAACCTCTATTAACAATGTGATATACGCTGCTAATTATGACGCATTTTTCGGGCGTTCGGAAGATGATGGTATAACTTTCGAGGATTTATCGGGGATAAGTACATCTCCCATGGGAGGCATCCTTCAGCAAGGCGACACAATTCTTTATGAGACCTTAGACAATTACTATCAGGTTTATTCATTTATCAGATCGTACGATAATGGGGTAACTTTTGATAGTCTTCCGATTGTACCAACTAATGTCGTATATTATAATGAAGCCAATCAAAAATCAGTTCTTCTCAACAATAAAATATATACAATTCTTTACGATGTATTTGATTTTCCAACTATTTTCAAGAGTGAAAACTTTGGAGAATCGTGGACAGAAATCCCTAACCCTGCAAATATTACAGGTATATTGCATGTTTGGAATGGTAAGATGTATTATTTGGGAGAAGATTTATATCAATACAATGAACAATCAAATTCCTGGCAGGATTTAAATTCTCCCATCGTTAATGAAGACATATTTTTTGTGCATAACTGCAAGATGCGTTCGATGGGTGAGAATTTGTGGATTTCGAATGAGTCGAATGAACAAATTATTTTGTTGGCGGATGAATCCACTTGGGTAACCCCAAATGAGTTTTTGCTAGATGTAGTTCAAATAGGAAATACAATTTATGGTTTGGGCACCGACTTTTTATATGCTTCAACCGATTTTGGTCAAACGTGGCAATCGACTGAAATTACAGTTCCAGTAGGAGCGCATACAAAAATAACAAGCCATGGCTCGCAATTGCTTGTTTACGGTGGGCTCGATCCTACGGCAAGTATTTGGAGAATTGAGGCGCCACAAGTTGTTTCAGGAATTGTTTATTATGATGCAAACAACAATGGATCGAGAGATTTAGGTGAACCTGGCGTTCCAAACGTGATGATTCATTCGCAAAATTCAGGAACCTATGCGATGTCGGGAGTAACAGGAAGCTTTAATATGAGCTTCAATGGAATTGAAGACCAACTTACAGTAGAAGTCAACAACCCACAATATGCGGCTTTACCACAAAATTTCACTGTAAGTAATTTCGATGAAGTATTGATTGGAATACAAATAAATGGATCGATTGCTGATTTGGAAGTAGATGCTATTTTAAATTCACCTTTCAGACCGGGGTTTTCAACCACAGTTGCAGCAATTTTGAGAAACCAAGGAAATGTTTCGCAAGGTGGAGAATTCATTTTCACTAAACCAGAACAAGCAACATTTACTGAAGCTTCAATTGCTCCAACAAGTCAAACAGATAGCACTATAACTTGGGAAGTAAGCGATATGGCAGCATTTGAATCGCGGTTGATCATTATTCAATTGTTAACAGATGTTACAGCATCACTAGGCGATACAGCAGTATTTGAATTTAATTTAACTGCAGCTAATTCGGACGATAATTTGGAGAACAATTCAGTAACGAATGCTTCAATCATCGTTGGCGCGTACGATCCGAATGATAAAACCTGCTATCGCGGAGAACTCGTTACACCAACACAATTGAGCAACAACAATGAATTTGAATATTTAATTCGATTCCAAAATACTGGAACTTTTTATGCAGAAAATGTAGTGATTCAAGACACGATTAGTTCGTTTTTTGATTTAGCAACGATGCGGATAATTGCTACGAGTGATACCATGAATGTTACGTTTGGAGAAGACAATTTGGTGAACTTTAATTTCCCATTGATTTTCCTGCCGGATTCAACTACAAATGAGCCCGAAAGCCATGGTTTTGTGAAGTATGCGATTAGGACAAAACCGAATCTCGAATTGGGAACTGTGCTGAGAAATACGGCCTATATTTATTTTGATTTTAATGAGCCGATAATTACCAATACGACAGAAACGTTGTATGATTTGCCGAGCAGCATTGAATTGAATGAGGAACAAAATGTTTTAGTTTATCCGAATCCAACAAATACAACCATTAAATTAATTGGGTATTCGGACCAAACAATTACTGTTTCACTTTCTGATTTGAGCGGAAAAATAGTTTCAGTAAAAAATTGCGTAAATGGCGAATTGGATTTAAGTGAATTAAATGCTGGAATTTATTTGGGCGTAATTCAAGGAAATCCTAAGCAGAAATCGAAGAGATTTAAAGTTGTGAAGATGTAATTCAAAAATATTACGAATTAAAAGCTGAGCATTATTTGTTTCGAAAAGACAAATGGTGCTCAGCTTTTTTTGTGGGATAATTTGAAGGCTCAGAATTCTCAGAATTTCAAGGTTACTGGAATGCCACGGCCCGGATGGAGCGGCGTATTTGAGCTCTTGTGATGTAGCGCAGTGGAAGAACAAAGCGAGTAGCGACAGCCGGAAAAGCCGCCCTTAAAGAAGTTTATCTTTAAAAAATTGGATAAGTAAAACAAAATTCAAGAAGACGAATTTTGTAAATTATTATTTAATTCATCATGACTTTTTTAGGACTGAAGTAAATTGAAAATAATATGGGAATTAAAAATGAAGTTTAAGTTATAAATATTTTGACATTTCATAAACAATTTAGTTAGAGTAAATTCAAAATGCGTTTACAAAAATTGTTCATGGGTATTACTATTCATTTTCAGTATAAATAATTTTTTTTCCAAAACAAAAACATGAACTCACTTGTCTCTCAATAAAATATGGAGGCAGAAACCATATCAAAAACGCGGAGAAACCGAAAATCCACAAGAGTAGGCGAATAAATTTTTCAATATGGAGAGTTTAAAAATTGCAAGTGATAATTACGTAGCATTTACGTTTTTTATCGGCACAATGGCCATGATGGCTGCATCTGTTTTCTTCTTTTTTGAATTGAACAACACATCAAAAAAGTGGAGAACATCAGTGCTCGTATCTGGTTTAATTACTTTTATTGCTGCAGTGCATTACTATTACATGAGAGGGTACAACCTTGAAACAGGTGATTCTCCAACATTTTTTAGATATGTAGACTGGATTTTAACTGTTCCATTGATGTGTGTGGAATTTTATTTGATTACCAAGAAAGCAGGAGCGAAGATTGCGTTGCTATGGAAGCTAATTTTTGCATCGTTGGTAATGCTTGTAACTGGCTATGTAGGTGAAGTACTCGACAGAGACGGAAGCGTTTTGTGGGGAGTATTATCTGGTGCTGCTTACTTCTATATTGTTTATTTGGTTTGGTTTGGAGAAGTTGCAAAACTTGCTCAAAATGCAGGTCCACAAGTTGCAAAGGCTACAAAAATCTTAGGATGGTTTGTACTTGTAGGTTGGGCAATTTATCCGTTGGGTTACATTTTAGGAACTCCAGGAGGTTTGTTCGGAATGCAATTGGTATCAGATCAAACTGCAGCATTACATGCAATGGATATCGTATATAACATTGCAGATGCAATCAATAAAATTGGTTTTGGTCTAGTGATCTACGCTTTGTCGAGAACAGAAGACTAATACGCGAAAATATTTTCTTTGGTAGTATGGTCGTAATTTGTGATCATATTACCAAAGAACTTCGCTAAAACACTTTT
>CANHIS010000128.1 GCA_947460255.1 Bacteroidota bacterium | reverse complement strand
TTGATCGAGACGAATAGGTTTGGTGATGAGCTTTCCATTTTCAATGTGATGGGGCAAACGGTTTGGCATCGGAGCACAAAAAATCAAGCTGAAAATGTATTGATTGATGTTTCAGAAATGCCTGCCGGACTTTATTTCGTTCGCCTTGGAAGCGCTGTGAAACCTCTGGTAATTCAGTAAATCTGGTTGAAAAAAGCATCCAAGATCAACGAATGATGCAACGCTTCATTTTTTGGTTACTTTTGCGCCACTATGATCCAACCTGACCAAATTACAGCATTGGATGATCGCCTGGATGCGTTAAGGAGGCATCTTTGACGTCGATCGTAAACTTGCTGAAATAGAATTCGAAGAGCGCGCAACTACTGCTCAAGACTTTTGGGACAATCCCGAAATTGCTGAAAAAAAGCTCAAACAGATCCGAGACAAGAAAGTGTGGACTGATGGTTTCAAGAAGGTTTATGCCGGATTGGAAGACCTGAAAGTTATCGTTGACTTTTATAAGGAAGATGGAGCAACTGAAGCAGAAGTTGATCAACAGCATCAATTGGTTTTAGTTGATCTTGAAGAGCTTGAGTTTAAAAATATGCTTTCGGGCAAGGAAGACAACCTTAGTTGTGTTCTTACGATTAACTCTGGAGCAGGCGGTACAGAAAGCTGCGATTGGGCTTCGATGTTGTTCCGGATGTATAAAATGTGGGCCGAAAAACGCGGCTACAAAATCACCGAAGTGGATTTCCAAGATGGCGATGTGGCAGGGATTAAATCTGCTACCATTCAGATTGATGGTGAGTTTGCATTTGGTTACCTCAAAGGCGAAAGTGGTGTTCACCGTTTGGTGCGTATTTCACCTTTCGATTCTAACGCGCGCCGACACACTTCTTTTGCATCAGTGTATGCTTATCCGTTGATCGACGATACGATTGAGATTCATATCAACCCTGCCGACATTGAATGGGATACATTCCGTGCAGGTGGTGCAGGTGGACAGAACGTAAACAAGGTTGAAACAGCGGTTCGATTGTTCCACAAGCCTTCTGGAATTATCATCAAAAACCAGGAAAGCCGCTCACAGCTTCAGAACAAAGAAAAGGCAATGCAACTTTTGAAGTCTCAGCTTTTCGAAATCGAGATGCGGAAACGCCAAGAAAGCACTGCTGCCATCGAAGGTTCTAAGAAACGCATTGAGTGGGGATCACAAATCAGAAATTACGTTTTTCACCCATACAAATTGGTGAAGGATTTAAGAACTGATATAGAGACTTCCGATGTTCAAGGTGTTATGGACGGCGATTTGGATCCATTCATCAAGTCGTATTTGATGGAATACGGGTCGAATCCTACGGCGTAGTTAGGATAAAAGACTTTCTTTAAATATCGGAATTTCGATAGTTAACTATTGTTCTGAAATAGCGCGTGCAATTTTCTTTGAAGAATGCTTTTGTCGGGCAAATGTGTTTTGTATTGAGAAACCATCGTTTTCGAGAGACTTCTGCTTAGGGAATATTCAACAACTTCTTTGTCTTTATCTTTACAAAGCAGAACTCCGATGCTTGGATTTTCATTTGATTTTTTTACATCGCGATCTAAAGCTTCAAGATAAAAATTTAGTTGTCCTAGATGGTCGGGTTTGAATTTATCGGCTTTTAATTCAAATGCAACTAAGCATTGAAGCTCTCTATGATAGAAGAGAAGATCAATATAAAAGTCACTATTACCTACCTGAATTTTGAACTCTTCTCCAATAAAAATGAAATCTTTTCCAAGCTCTAGGATAAAATTTTTCATTTGTTTTACTAGGCCATTTTGTAATTCAACTTCATTATGAGAATCCGGAAGGTTGAGAAACTCAAAGACGTAATCATCTCTAAATGTATCGGTTAGTTCATTGCTAGGTAACCGCTTTCCTGGATGACTTATTGACTTAATCATTATTGATCTTTCAAAAAGGCTTGCAGAAATTTGACGATCAAGCTCTCTCTTACTATAGTTTTCCCGCTTTGTAAGTTGTAAATAAAACTCAATCTCCTCGATTGATTTGCACCTTGAAAAAATGAGCATATTATTTGTCCAACTAATTTCTCTCACCAGTGGTGAGAGTTTTGGAAACCCTCTATAAGTCTCATAAAATTGCCTCATCCTCCAGATGTTTTTATTGGAGAAACCTTTTAATTCTGGCTCGTTTTTTTGAATGAATTTTGCCAATTCATCTACAACTGAGGCGCCCCATTCTGAATTTTCAATTTTCTTACTTATATATTGTCCAATATTCCAATAAAGATGAATTAGTTCTGAATTCACTGCCTTTATTGCATTGAACCTTGATTGCTTTATTAATCGAATTATATCTACAAATCTATCGTCCATATTGATCTTCTATTGTAGCGAATTTACATTGAAGCCTAGAAAACCAGATCAAGTGTTTGTAAATCGCAAAACATAGACACAATAGCGACAGTAAACGGTCAATTAGTACAATGCATTCTTAATGCAGTGTTTTAAACTGAAAAAACTAAGTTTTAAAAAAGAAGGCAATGAACTGTTATGAATTTAAATAGGGTCTTCACTTACTAAATCTTGCAAAGTTTTTGACAGATGTTTTTTACTCCTTCGGAGGATAAGCTTCCTTGATCGATCGATATCCTTCAAACAGTCCGAAAAGTGTAAAGCTGCCCGATGAGCTGGAGATACTTTCACGAGGAAGATTTCCATCCAAAGTGAGGCGAATGTAGTTTCCTGGTTGTTGGTATTTGAACAATGAGATAGGACGCGATTGACCACTAAATGGGAAGGTTTTAAATTTCCATGCAATGGTTTTCCCAATTAAATCGGCATGTGCAGAATCTGCTTCGGTGATTTGTACCAAGCCTGTGTAGGAATTCTGAAAGCCATAATTAGTAGTGTATGGTTCACTTCCTCCGAGCACTTTGCCAACTACCGAAAATGTATCGATTTCATCGTTAACTGTGTAATACCAAGGATAACCAATGTAAGCGCTGGTACTGTCTACCGAAGGTTTCCAGAAATCGCCCGGATCTTCGCCAACCAAAAAGGGTTGGTAGCAAACCCGCACATCGTAATTCCCGTTGGGCAATCCGGGAAAAACATGGCTTGCTTTTACATCCGAATCATATTGTAATTGGTCGTTTACACTGTGCCAAAATTCTCGGCGTTCACCTGGAGCAAGTTTCAGTGTTTCGTGGCCGACCATAGATGAACGAATCACCATATTTAAGCTATCCGATTCGTAATATGTGATTCGTCTGTCGCGGTCGTAAAGTGAAACAGTAACCAATTTCCTTCCTGTATTTTGGTGGATTGGCCACTTCAACTTTAAGGTATCGTGGTGATGATTTTCCAAGACCACTTTAAACCTAAGTAATTCCTTATCAGAGTCGAGAAAACCTGGTGAGTTTACTACCGACCATGTCAGTCTTCCCAGATCGAGAGAATAGCGCAACTTGGTATCGTTGGAAATGTGTCGATCATTTTGGGCTTCAATTTCGCAGCTGTACTCGAACGATTTCAGCATGCTTCCATCGTCTTTTTGAAAATGCTTAAGAATTGATTTTTCGTCGTAACGGCGAAGGAAATACAAGTATCGCCACGATCTTCCATGCTGAATGGTGATCCGATAGTTTTGGTAGCCTAGCATTTTGTTGCTTACCAGAACAATGTCTGTCCAGCCGGGCCAAATGGCAATATGCGTCCCACAAGAGTCGCCAACAATGCGCGATAAGTTTGTTTGTTTTCCAAACCAGTCTATCAACCTGCCAGTTGCAGATGTTTCGGGATGAAGTTTTCTTGTTCTATGAAATTGTCGAAGTTTTCTCTTCACGATTCTTCGCATCTGCTTCACGTTCCCCTTTTCTAGAGCATGATGAAACTTCCGCGCCGAAAATCCTTTTGGTGGGAGTCCGATGTAATGCTCTTCAGCCTTTGTAGGCGTGAGAACAAGCGTAAAGAAAAGGAGCAGAATGATGCGCATAAAAAAACCGAAGTAAATGTACTCCGGTTTTATGTTGATATATAGAGGAGGTTCAAGAGAACCTTTATTTTTCAAGTGCCAATGGATGAGCAAGGTTTTTATATTCTTTCAAATCCATTTTAATTGAACCAACAACAACTTCAGCTTGCAAACGCACTGGAACACGGTTGAGGTCGTCGCTGATCCACATGGTGAGATCTTCTTCTTCTTTAAACACTCGACCTTGCTGCGTAATTGGATGCATTTTGATACATCTGATTTTCCCTGCTTTGGTTTTTACAGTTTCTCTACCAACGATTTTCACTTGAAGAGGGAAGATTTCTTCATCGAAAAAAGTGGTTAAAGTGATTGTTTTTCCAGGCTCAACCACTCCAAAATCAGCATTTCGGGCGTAGTAAAAAGCAGATAAAATATCGTGTGTAAAATCAGGGATACTAAACACTTTGTTTTTCGCATTGCGCGGAACATCGGTTCCATCACGCTGAACAGTAACGTCTTTGCGTGAGTGGTTGAACATGTATTCTTGATTGATGATAAATCCGCCTTCGTTCACCTTGCGGATAAAGTACTGTGGTAAAAGTGTTTTTTCATCGACGAAAGAATCGTATCGATCGCGCACTTTGAAAAACCAATCGAACGTACTTCTCGAACTTCCTGTACCAACGAGATGATAAGTTGGTTTGTTGTTAAATTTCACAGCATCTTGTGCAACTGAAATATTAGCGTCACCCGCATCGATAAATCCATAATGAACTCGATAGGTGAGAGATTCGCCCCTTTTGAAAGCTGGGTAGGGCATTAGTTTTTGAGCGAAGATGCCTGCTGAGGCAAAGGTGAGCATCAGCATAAGCAATGATGCACGTTTCATAGTGGTTTGATTTGTTTGGCCGAAATCAAACGTTATGCCACACAAAGAAATTGTAAAGAATTACTTCCAATCAATTTGAAAGATATTCTTGATCTCATTAAGCAATAATTGCTCAACTTGTTGAAAATCTATCTGTTGGTTTGGGATTTCTTTTTGGATGCTCGTAACATCCTTGTCTTTGATACCGCAAGGAACGATGTAATCAAAGTATTTCAGATCATTTACCACGTTTAGCGCGATGCCGTGCATAGTTACCCAACGGCCGCATTTTACGCCCATTGCACAAATTTTTCTTGCGGATGGTTTATCAGGTTCTATCCAAACTCCTGTGTAACCAGGGTAGCGACCAGCTTCAATGCCCAATTTATCGAGCATCCGAATTACAGCTTCTTCGAGGTTTCTCAGATATAAATGAATATCAGTAAAGAAATTTTCTAAATCTAAAATCGGATATACCACCAATTGTCCCGGCCCGTGGTGTGTAATGTCGCCGCCTCGATTGATTTTATGGTATGTGGCTCCGATGGCTTGAAGTTGCTCTTCGTTGAGCAGTAGATTTTCGTCGGATCCACTTTTTCCCAGCGTGTAAACCGGTGGATGCTCGCAAGTAATCAGATAATTTGATGTTGGGTTTTGCAGCTCGTTCTGACGGTTAGCCATTTTCTGAGCCACAATTTCATCGAACAATTGTTGCTGATAATCCCATGCCTGTTGGTAATCGATCAACCCTGCACGGATAAGTTCCGTTGTTCGGTGTGGATCGGGATAGGTCATGCCAGTTTCGACATTTCTGATTTAAGGTGATTGATTACATTGATTTCTACAGCATCAACATTGCGCTCAACCGATGCAAACCAAGAAATCCAGTCGCCCAAATGAATCCAATACATCATTCTTTCAAGTCGATTGGCCCCAACAGAATTGAGTTCTAATGATTTCCCTGCTCGGCTTGAAAGAATTTCCTGCACGATATCCATCCGCTTTGCGGTACGGTAAAAATCGTCTTCATTTTTGAAGTACATCGTAGCAATCTTGGCATTTTTATCAGCCCAACCAACCAGTTCGTTGTGATTCATTTCTGGAAGCACGTGATGCCAGCAAAGCATCTTCGCGTTTTCATTTAGTTGTTGTCTGAAACGAACACCAATGCCTTCATATCCACTGCATGTGTAAATTATAGGAAGAGAATAGGCAATCGATTTTGCCAATGCTTCCCCTTCGGACAGGAAGTGGTTTTTGTGCGAAACCATATAATTCATGGCGTTTTCGACACTTGTGAGGGCATTGTTCAACCAGCCGTAATGCTCAAAAATCCCAAGTAATTGAACTAAAGAATATCCCAAGCAGGCTCTTGGTGGGTTCCCTCCGGGGATAATTATTGCATCTAGGTTATGTTGAGCTGCTAGTTTCGCCACTGTGCCTCCAGAGGTAATGCAAATAATCATGCATCCTTTTTGAATTGCTTGATGGAAGGTTGCTAAGGTCTCTTCTGTTTCGCCAGAATAGGATGAAACGATGACCAAAGTGTCTGCTGAAACCCATGAAGGAAGAGAATACTCCTTGCACACATGCACTGGCATGGTTCCTTCGTAAGCTGAAAGCTCTGCTACAATTGTTCCTCCGATGCCCGATCCTCCAAGTCCAGAAACAACCACTTGAGCTGGCGTAGTTCTAAGAGGCTTTAGTGATGCTGATTTAAAAATATTTAGAGCCTCCTGAAGTTGAGCAGGAAAAGTATCAATCAAATCTTTCATCAAGGTATTCATGGGCAATTACTGAGCAATGGTGGGATGCAAAAGTACAACGCGATAGGGCATAATTATTCATTGATTGTTTCGTACAGAACGCGCACAATTGTAAGTGTCAGATAATCAGTAATCAAGCAATTTATTTTATTGCTTCTGTAACATATCTATCGATTGGATGCACTAAGATTCAAAACCCCAACATAAACAATCCTTAAAACGCTAACATTATGAAATCTTTGCTTTTAATCGCCGGTCTTCTTTTTAACATCGCTGCTTTTTCAAATAATCCAAGCGACGAAAAAAAATCAAACAAACTACAGGCTGCTAGAACAGAGTTGAAAAACCTTTTTGATGCCAGCCAGCCTTCAACCAAAGGAACTGTAGTTGCTATCATTGAATTTGATGCTGAAGGCAATGGAACAATCAAAGAGATCAATTCAAGCGACGAGTCTCTTCGTGAATTGGTAGAGAAAAAAATAGAATCAAAGTCATTCAGAAACATTATAAACGAAACCATCCGCTTGGCGGTTGATTTCAGAAAGTAACACTCCGTAGTTCTTTATATGGTCCACGTAGGCCCGTCTTCAGGAGTGGAGACGGGCTTTTTTATGCAGCAATGTCAAACGCTTCAGAGGCTTTTAAGAATATTTAACAAATTAGCATGTTTGCATTAGTTGTTTTTCTACTTTTGCACCGCGATTCAAGAGCCCTTGAAAACTATGTCAGATTCATCAGGAAAAACACGAATTACCCGTTTCATTGCGCAGATTTTTACAGTGATTCTTCTGTTCAGTGGTTTTTCGTCGAAAGCCAGCGATAATTCCGGAGCATCATTCGATCCGGGGAAAATGATTACCGAACACATCAGTGATGCACATGATTGGCATCTTTGGGGGCACACACATATTCCTCTTCCTGTAATTCTTTACACCGACAAAGGTTTCGAGGTGTTTTCATCGAATCAGTTCCGCAACCACGATACACACGCTCTTCAAGATTATGTTGGTAAGCATTACACTTATCGCTTAGAAGACGAAAAAATCCATGTGGTTTCAAACGGCGAAGTAGATCACAACTTCCAAGGAACTTTGTTGGATGTTTCGATCACTAAAAACGTACTAACCATTTTCATCGTTTCGGCGATCATGGTGTTTGTGTTCCTTTCTGTTGCTGGAACATATAAAAAACGTGTTGGCATGGCTCCGAAAGGGATGCAGAGTTTTGTTGAGCCAATTATCATTTTCATTCGCGACGATTTAGCAAAACCAGCCATCGGCAAGAAATACGAGAAGTTCATGCCTTACTTGTTAAGCGTTTTCTTCTTTATCTGGATTGCGAATCTTCTTGGTCTTGTGCCAGTGCTTCCTGGTGGGGCTAATCTTACAGGAAATATTGCTGTAACACTCACTTTGGCGGTAATCACTTTCATCATCACCACAATCAACGGTAACAAACACTATTGGGGTCACATTTTCGCGATGCCAGGCGTTCCACCTTGGGTTTTGATCATTCTTACACCGATCGAAATCTTGGGGATGTTTCTTCGTCCGTTCGTATTGATGATTCGTTTGTTTGCAAACATCTCTGCTGGTCACATTATCGCTTTAGCATTCTTCTCTTTGATTTTCATCTTTGGTAAAGGTGGAGATTCTGTTGGAGCTGGAATGGGCGTAGGTGTTGCTAGCTGGTTATTTACAGTATTCATGATGTGCCTTGAATTGTTGGTGGCATTCCTTCAAGCATACGTATTTACATTGCTTTCGGCTGTGTATTTCGGCGCTGCTGTTGAGGAAGGTCATCACCACGAAGAGCATCATGCTGAACACGCTCACTAATTTGAATTTTGTTTAACCCTTAATAATAAGTACAATGACTTCAATTCTTCTTGATGGTACTCTAGGTCTCGGTTACGGTCTTGCTGCACTTGGTGCTGGTTTGGCTGCTGTAGGTGCTGGAATGGGTATTGGCCGCATCGGTGGCAGTGCTCTTGAGTCAATCGCTCGTCAGCCAGAAGCTGCAGGTGATATCCGCGCTAACATGATCCTTACTGCCGCTCTTGTTGAAGGTGCAGCCTTCTTCGCGATGGTAGTTGGTCTACTTGTTACCTTCAAAGCGTAATCATTACATTAACTGCCGAAGCTGCGGTTGGCATCTTCGGTAGTTTTTCAGGTTAAACAATTCACTGCATCGTTTTTTATCAAGCTATGAAACTTGTAACCCCCGATTTAGGACTCGTTATATGGATGTCCTTAACATTCTTAACAGTTCTTTTCCTTCTGAGCAAATTTGCTTGGAAGCCGATCTTGAAAATGATCAAGGATCGCGAAGAAAGCATCGAAGGCGCTCTCCAAAGTGCAGAAAAGGCTAAACAAGAAATGGTTCGTCTACAGTCGAACAATGAAAATCTTCTTCGTGAAGCTCAACTAGAGCGTGAGGCGATGTTGAAAGCTGCTCGTGATGCAAAAGATGCTATGATCAACGACGCAAAAGCAACTGCTAAAGCAGAAGCTGATCGTATGATCTCTTTGGCACGTGAAGCCATCAACAATGA
>CANHIS010000127.1 GCA_947460255.1 Bacteroidota bacterium | reverse complement strand
CCCCCCCCCCCCCCCCCCCCCCCCCCCCCCCCCCCCCCCCCCCCCCCCCCCCCCCCCCCCCCCCCCCCCCCCCCCCCCCCCCCCCGCCGGTCGGGGCTGCTTCACACACATCACTTGGAAACGATGACGAAGTAAGGGTGAAAAATACAAGGCCTATGCATACAGAGGTCGATCATACAAGCTGAAATTTAATTTCAATCCAGTGGTGGAAGGTTAGTGCTAATGGCTCAGATGGGTAATCCCAGAATATGCAATGGCGCTTCGTTCATAGCATAAGGGATCAGGAAACTCATATACTTTGTTGAATGTGCCATTCATCAAAATGCTGATTTTCTAAATCGGAGTGAGCTGGCTAAACAACATCGTTGCCTTTGTTGGCATGCGTTGGGATAAACATTTGAATGCGATGGTTGATCAATTGAAGATACGCTTCTTTGTGTGTTGCGTCCAAAAATGAAGCTTGAATAAGCGCCGTGGCGGGGGATTGCCATTGGAGTAGTCGTTTATATACCCCGTTGATCTGTTTGTTGTTGAGCTTTAATGCTTCGCCCAAACGATCAAAATAAGCTTTTGTAAATTTTTTCTTTTTTCCGCCTAACATCAAGGCGGTGTCTTCATCGTCTTTGGGCAATAGTATTTTTACATTCAATAGGTCGTAGAATGGAGAAAGGATCCACCCTGTATCGGAGAGGAACATCGAATAGTTTTTGAGATGCATGTCGTTGTTGCCGATCATGTAATTGAACACCGTTGCCTCAAAAAAACGGTACTTGTCCAGCAATGTGTTCGCGGATAACTCACCGATGGTTTTTCCGAGTGTTTCCATGGTGCCTTTGTATTTGTCGGCTAGCTCAAGAATTTGCAAAAAGTCGATCATGTGGTTTTTCGATCCGTCGGAGTTGCGATCAATGCGTTTGGTAATGAAACAAAGTTCACCGGACTGCATTCGAATTAAATTTACGGGCACCGTATCCATTTTGAAGAGTGCAGCGAGTTTCATCGAAAGGTGCTCGTTTTCGGGCATCTGCGGATATTCGGTGTTTTGCGGTTTGAGGATATAATTCCCGTCCAAGGCATCCATGATGGTCAATCTGCTGCTATGATTATTTTGCAATTCAGTTTTGATCCACCCCAATGATATTTTCGGTTGCACACCAGGAACTGTAATGGATAATTCCGCGGCTTTTTTGGCCAATTCTTCCAGTTCTTCCCAACGATAAGGCAACTGCGGAGCATGTTTTGTTCCATAGAAGGCCAAGCTGCAATCCGGGTGGTAGTCCACTTGGTTTGCTTCCAATGGCTTATAACAAGAGAGGCATTTAGACATGTGCAATGGTGTTGACGGGATGAATACTAACCGCTCCGATGGTCGATTGACAGCAGGCAAGCAGAAGTCCCATGCGATCGTTTCTGTTGATTCTCCATGTTTCAACGGCGATGTTCAATAACCAACCTTCGGGAATGAGGCCATCGAAAAATGGGAATAGTCTTTTGCTGGTGTACGGCGTTGTCGTTACCGGCATTTGAAAGGTGATGAACAGCTTGGGATAGGCGTGCGCATAACCTTCATCGTACACGAAGAAGTACTCGCCATTGTCATCTTCGGTGAGCAAGCCAGCCTTTATGTTATTGTATTTCACTATTGCTTGTCGCATCCTTCTCATTGATTGGTCCGAGTACATATCCAAACAGGTGCAGTACCTGATTAACCTTCGATAAACTCAGGTTTTCTTTACCCTGCTCTATCTTTCGGATCACGGTAAGCGCTACCCCGGCCCTTTCGGCAAATTCTTCTTGGGTAAGCCCCATTCGTTTTCTTCTGGACTTGATGAATTTCGATAATTGGTTCATTTTATATGTTTTTACATATAATTTAGGAGTTTGATACAAATATAGATGCAAATGCATATAAAACGGATATTTTGACCGTAATTATATGTAAATGGATATAATTTGATGTTACGGCCCGCGAATTTGAAAAGCTATCCAATGCATGTTTTGAGCTGCGCGGCCGTCTTATTGCCGATAGCTGGAAGATGATCCCACGGCCTTGTGCGTCGCGCAGTGGACGGTACACACAAACGCCATTGCAATCGGTAGAATCGCGGGGGATAGATTGCTGAGGTCAATCCGTATTTTTTGCATCCCTAGTTGCCATGTCAGACTGCTTCCAAGTGTTCGTTGGGGTGGGTTAATTTTCGAAGTAGTTTGCATCCAATTCCTTCACCGTGAACGTGGATTTGACTTTGCAGCCGATGTGGTATTCCATCATGAGTTGGGTGAGCTCTTTGCCGTCGATGAGGATGATTTTTTTGTCGGATTGGTGGGCATAAGTGCGTGCCTCGGCGGTAAAGTTGCCCGTGGTGATGAAGACGCCTTTGTGGGCGCGTTGACCGCCTAGGGCGCCGTAGAACTTTTGGATTTCGGGACGGCCGATGGTGCTCTTTTGCTGCCATTTTTTGGCTTGGATGTAGATGGTGTTGAAGCCTATAATTTTCATTTTTTTTCGTTAGTGGAGAGGTTTGTCTTATTTTGCGTATAGTTTATAGAGACTATTCTAACCTTTAAATTTTTATTGTGATGTATTCTAAACCGCTTTTTTTACTTGTATCGGTCATAGGCATTGTTCTCCTTGTGGGGACAAATTTGAGATCTCAAACAGCGAGTATGGCATTAACAACAGCTGCGGTTGCGACCACTGTTCAAAATGAAACACCATTGGATAGTGCTCTCGGCGATTTAGATGAAGATTTAATTCCAGAATTGGTTGTTGTTTATAATCTTCCAGAATTAAAAGATTCGTTCAGGTTTTTCGATGATGAGGCGTTGAATTTCTTGCGTAAGATAGTCATTTTCAAACAGGTGAATTCACAATGGGAGGAATGGCGGGTATACAATTCATGCTTACCTGGTGCAACAGAAGGTCATTGGGCTGGCGATCCCTTAGCTTCTTTGGAAGTTGTAAATGGGGAGTTGCTCATGGAGTTTGTTTACGTTGGTAAGATCTATTATGGAGGTACCAAGGAAAAATATCGATTAAGACATGGTGATCTTTACCTGTCGGAGTTCATTCATGAGGTTTATAGTGAATGTGCAGATTATTCAATTATTCAAATAGATGTATTAAATTCATTGGCCACTGTTGAAGAGGGAATTAATAATTGTGAAGATGAAGACATGGATAAGCAGATTAATCATAAGGATATCTATAAAGTCATATGCTATCCAATCAGCTTGATGAACAGGAATCAGACCATGCTCAAAGTTAAGAATGTTGAAACTAATGAAATCATAGAATATAGACAGTTTTAATTTTTATACCAAGTAAGATTCTTATCGTTTCGCGTTCAAGAATGTTCGAAGTAGGGCAGGTATAAACCATATACTGCTAGTCCGCTCTCAAGTAGGTGGCGTCATAGATCTCCTGCAGCGAAACTCCGTTGTATGTCCAATACGGAGCTGGAGCAATATTGTAGTCGTTGGCAAGGGCGATTCGCGTGGCTGCGGTCAATGACATTTCTTCGTCTTTGAATCGAATGGTTCGATCGGAGGCTATGGTAGCTGATTCTCCCGTTGAGCGACAAATGATCTCACTACCGATTGGTATGCCCATTTGTGTATAATTCATTTTGGGTCTTTTCTTGGTCAATTGTTCTCCTGCTTCACGTTCAATTTCGCTGATGGAACTGGAAGTGGCATTAACCCTTGGTGTGACATTTTCGATTTCAATCAGTTTGATTATTCCAATGGCTTGCCCCACCTCAATGTCGAAAAATTCGCGACGTGGATTCAGCCGATGCGGAGCAAAGGCATTGTGCAAGGCTTGCTCCACCTTAGTTGCATCGTTGACAGTTGCGGCATACGCACATTCGAACGGCACAGGAACACCAGTAGTGTACAACTGGGATTAACCTCCGTCATTTTGCAAAACCGATGTTATACCTTCGTCTTTCTTTATCTGTAGTCTTTGGTCGGGTTATTTTTCTATTTTTTTCGCCAGTCCCAAGGTGCTGTCGGGTTTAATTCACTCCAAATACCAATTCGATTTTTTCTAGCATTTATTTCTAGTTCTGCATATTCTTGACTGTCAGAATATTTTTTAAAATGCCAAGCTAAACCGTTGCTTACCAGTTCTTTATTTATATTCATACCATTAACCAATATTGCTTCTGCAATTAATCTGTTGTTTCTGTCATACTTGTTGTTGTGATTTAGCATAACATTTTTGCCAAAGCACAAATCAGAGGCAAATTGTTTTGCCATTGTGCCAAATGGCTGTTTTTTTTCAGGGCAGTCTATATGTTCTAATCTAATAATTTGCTCCTTTCCGTCAATTAAAACAACAAATGTGTCGCCGTCCTTAACACCAATTACCTTATAGCCGTCAGTTTCATTAGTTGATTCGTTTGAAATAATTTTTTCACTGAAACGATTATATTTATTGCTTTCAGGATGGTCGCAACCCAGTAAAAGCAATAAACATACTATGTATGAATTTCTAATCATTTAAACATAATTTGACCATTTTCATTGTCTATTTCAATTCTGCCAAATCTTTCTAATACTGTTTGTCCTAATAAGAGGGGTGCGTTCACATTGTCAATTACTAATGCTTCAACATTCTCTAAAATCATATTCCCAATTTTCACTTCTCGCAAATTCACTTTTGTACCTTCCGAAATTTTTCCTGTTGCATCTTGGAAATATTCAACATTTAAGATGTCGTCTTTTTGTAAAGTACCTTGTCTGTACAACACGGTGGCTTCTGCTGGCGAAATACAAATACTGCTGGCACCAGTGTCAAAAATAAAGCGAAGTCTGATACCATTAATTTCTATCCATAAATATCGAACACCATGTTGAATTTCCATTTCCAAAATATTTCGATTTGAAAGTGAAATGCTGTTTTGATTTTCAGGTTGAACTGAATTTACATGGATTTCATTATTTGGCGAATTGTATTCCTTTTTACTTCCTTGATTTCGCTCATACTTCTTACCCTCTGGGTGATTACAACTCAAGAGGCATATGGATATAATTAATATCCAAAGTTGTCTGGTCATATTTATTTCTGGTAAGATGGTATTTGTCTTAAGGTATCTTTAGTGAAGTAGCATATTCCTTCTTTTTCTTCAAAGCATTGTTTATTAAGCACCAAAAGATGTTTTGAATAGATTGCTTCTTGACCAGAATAGACATTGCCGATGTCTGTAGGGTTTTTAGTAAAAATTACTTTAACGACTTCATCCAACTTCATATTGGGTTTCATACTTTTTGCTACGATTCTATAGTCATTCTCATTTAATGTTGAATTTGATTTTGGATTTAAATCTTCAATTTTTGTCATCTCAAGAGCTTTTTGTTCGTGGGGAATAGTATTTACTGGTTCTTGATTTTGAATTAATGCTGTTTCAATATCTGAACTCGATTTGAGGAATAAAAAGTATACCCAAGTAATTATGAGTAAAACAGATAAAACAATAGTTGAAACTTTAAAAATGTCGATTTTATATTCTTTTTCTGCGAACTCTTCTCTTTCTTGTCTTCTTCTGTTTTTATTCCTATAATCAACATCTTGTCGTTGGTTTTCAGTTTGTAAATTACCTTTTGGCTTTGGTTTTGCAATTGTGGTTGTATAATGAGGTCTTTTGAGGTCGCTTATTCCGTTGTTAAAAAGGATTTTGTTACTATTATGGATTTGTTTTACTTCCTCCAATTTTCCGTTATTGTGATTTAATTGATTAATTAAACCAATAGTTTTATTCAAAAAGTCATCATAAAACTGTTCAATTTTATTGATGTCCTCCTTAGATTCTTTTAGCCTTCTTTCATTATCAAGATGAGTTCTTTCGTTTTGCGCTATTTGATTTTTAAACTCCTGTATTGTTTGGTTTTTATCTTCGCTAATTCTTTGAATTTCTCTTTTAAATTCAGAAATTGAATGTTCTCTTTTACGTTGTCGCTCTTCGATTAAATTATTTATTTCTCTATCAAAATCTCTTTTATCGCCTACATTTTGTATCAACTTAAAAATGCCTTTTTGATGAACAAATTCAGCAACCTCTTGATTGTCTGTAAAATAAATTGTGTCATAAACATTTAACAAGTCAATAGATTTTTCAAAAAATAGAGTCAGATTATTGTCCTGTATGTTACAGAATACAACGAGGTAGTTATCTGTATTTTTTCTGAAGTTTAGGTTTTCAATTTCACGTAAGTGAAATTCTATTTTATCAAAATATTTAGGCTTAACAACAGAAAACTTCTCAGAATGATTTACAGAAATTGTGTCGTTTGATACATTTTTATTTATCAATTGGTTGTGGAACTCATTTAATTGTGCAATAGTAATATGTTCATTGGCGATTTTATTCGTGTATAAAATGCTCGAGCCAATAAATGTTCCTGACCGGTCTGAATTTTGTTCCCTAGCATATGAATATACACAATAAGCAATTGTATTAAATCCATTTGCATATTCTTTCCTAATTGCATAAACTTTTGAGTTTGAAAACAATTTAATGGCATTAGTATTTAGATCAAAAGTTTTAATAGACTTTGCTAACTCTTTATTGCCAACAAAAAAGGTTTGTTTAAAGCCATTTGGATTTCCAAATGTTCCAAATGCTATTAAATTGATGGTATCTTCCATTAATTTGTAAAGCTAAATTTAATTCTTTCCCAAAATGTTCCTTCGTAGTCCAACGGATAACCAGTAATACTTTCATATATCCAATTTGATAAAACTCCTGCTGTATCGAGATTGAGAAGAGTGATCTTTTGCTTTCCGTCTCTACTTTCAACATTTCCTATTGTGTAAAATGTTTTGCTTAATTCGTTTGCATCGAACCTTTGACTTGTTCTTCTTAAATTGTTTGTAATAAAATTATCTAGCTCTTCGGGGCTTTCTACATCCATTCTGCCTGACAAATCCCATTTAGATATTACTAAAATGATATTTACTGGACGCAAATTCTTTCCTTTTCTTTCAAGTTCATCAAGAAATTCATTAATTAATGTGTCGTCTTGGTCTGCTGTATCATAACTTGTAACAATAATAAAAGTTAATGGAACATTTGAACTTAGATATTTTGAAATGTGACTTTGAAAATTGCCACCTCTTCTTATTGCTCGAAGGTCTTCACCAGAAGCTTCTAAAAAAGTTAAGTTTATTGGTGGAACTTTTTTTGATTTGTTATTTGGTTCAAAAACTAAATCTATTTCAAGTACTTTTCCAACAGTTGTTCTTTCTGGTAAATATCCCTGTCTGATATTTTCGTAATAGTCGTACAAAAGTGTTTGAACCTCTTGAGAGTTTGGTGTTCCAATGATTGGTCGCAAAACGCCAACTTGTGAGCTTAAGTGATATAATAAAGAAGAAAGTATAACTGATTTACCAGATTGGGGATTTCCAAAAAAGAAAACAAAATTACTGTCTCTGTTCTTTATTTCATTTGTTGAAGTTTTTGAGAGTGGAACAGAACTTCTTTGGTTTTCTTCGTTGGTTTCTATTGACAATGGTTGTAACGTTTCAGAGTCATCTAGAGACAAGGGCTTTAATTCTTCATTTTCGTTGCTCATATTTGTAATATTATTTTGTTATTAATGTTTTTCCAACTCTTTTTATGCCTATTACACTGCTTGAGTTTCCTTTTCTTGGGTCTGCTGGCATCAATAAAATAATAATTAAAATCCCAAAATCTAACAATACACAACCTGCCAATACTACAAAAGCAAACATACCAAAGTTTTTAATTGCATGGTCAAAGGCATATCCTATTTTTCCAACTTCTTGGGTTTTAGAATAGCTAGGTGTAAAGGTAAATTTGTCTGCCCCTAAAATAGAGGTAGCACGATTGCCTAGCTTATTGTATTCGGTCAATGCCTTATCGATTTGACCTTGAGCCATATCGTCAATTTCATTTTGAGAGAGAAGTAAAAGACCTTGTATGTCTTTATTCCACTTAAGTACTGCGTTATTAATGTCTTCTTTTAATTTTTTCTCGTCAGGTGACAAGTTCTCTATTTTTTGAATTATCTGTTGTTCGTATCTGTCCGCGAGGTCAGAATAACCTTGTGGGGTAATACTAATTGGGGTTAGAGGGGTTAGTTTACTACCCAATTTTTTTTCAATTCTTGCGATGATTATATTAGATTGTTCTCCTTTACCTTGATTTTTCGGGTCAGTTATTTGCATTCTTAAACCATTAATCTCACCAACTATTTCTTGTCTAGTTCTTGGGTCAGTTACTGAATAGTTTAATTTTGCTTCAATATCAGTTTCAAGGTCATTAAATTTCTGATTGATTTCTCTTAATTCAGTCGTGTATATGTCAGTTCTCATAAACCTTGTGTATAAGGCATTGAAATTGGCGACAAAACAAAATGCGGCAAAGAAGAGATATATCCAACTTAATCCTGTTCCGGATTGTCCTCTTAATTTTGCAACACGAATTTGCCAGAGTAAGAACAGTAATATTAAGGACAGCACTAAAGCTATTACGACAGAACTCCCTCCAAAAATTTGGTCTAAGCCTAACCAAGTTTGGTAAAAGCTGACACTAATAAGTAGCACAGCAAGGAATGCCAAAAACAGGTCCGTGACTGTAAATAATTGTTTCTTCATTTTTCTGTATTTATTTAATTGTTAACTGTTTTGCGGGCTCAAATATCTGAATTTCTGTGTCAGAATTTACACAATGTCTCTTTTTGTTACTTATTGTATTCAAAATCTTGTTCTTCATTCGTCAGTTCATTTGTAGCACTTTCGTCCGTTATGGTGAGGCATTACTCTGTATTGAAACCGTTGGTGCGTTTTTACTGCCTTCAAATTGCTTCATAATTTCCGGTTTTGTCGGTTATCGATTTTATCAGATACGCATCAACTATATTGCATTAAAGGGTTGTGGCAGGAGGGGTTTGTTAAGTTGTGTTTTGACACCTCGGAATCAGAAGACATTATGCGGTATCAGCAATGCTTGCTACAACTTTACTAAGGGTTATTTCAGGTTTGATTGCACCTGTCATCCTCAATGCTGTTTTTGATTCGTCCAAATAAAATCCACAATTGGTAAGATATGAACGATAGGGTCGGGTCTTATGACCTTCGGTAAAGGCAACGTAGAACAAAATTTTATTTGAATCTTTCGGACAAAGGACATCTTCTAATTTGCCTATTTTAATGGGGGCCTCGGTGTCGCTGGATTCATAAAT
>CANHIS010000126.1 GCA_947460255.1 Bacteroidota bacterium | reverse complement strand
TTGGAACACCCTTGAATGACATATGCTCCGATGTCTGAGCAAATGTTGACATTGCCATAATTACTGCAAGGAATGATAGAAATAATGTTCTCATGATGAAAAGGATATGGTTTTAAAACAAAATACTGAGTTGGCCAATATTAGGCAATAACGTTTTGCGTGCAGGCGATCGTAGCCCTGTGTTGCGCCTGCGGCAGGGCTATGGCGCTTGCATGCTGTTATGTGAAGATTTGAAATTAAAAGCCTGCTAAATTCAATAATATTGGACATGGGCCAAATAAACCTTGTCTCCCACAAACTCTTAAGTAATCAGAAGCACCTGCAACAGGTGGCGGTACAATTCTGATTTGTTCTAAAGCACCTGGCGGATTTAATGTAATACCATTCGCCAAACACCAAGCATTGAAATTAGCAACAGATCCAGCATCATTAATGATTATTTCACCAAAGCTTTTTAATGCAAACCCGAATGCAATTGTTTTTTGTAAACAGCAAATTAGAAAATTTAATGTGTTTAAAATATTATGTGGGTATGGTGCTGCTCCAAATCCAAAAGCACTTATACATGCATTTTGATAAGCTATTGTTCCTCTTCCTGTATAAGGTATAGCATATGTAAATAAATCAAGGAGAATAAAACCCTCTCTAGCACATGCTTGCAAGAAGGATATTTTTGTTGGGAAGGCGATTCCCGGAAAAAGCGCAGTTTGAATTGCCCCAGAAAAAGCCGTTCCTCCTCTGCCTGGTCTACCCGCAATTGTCCAAGGCGAAAAAGGGTTGTAAAAATAATTAAGGGGATTGGGTGGCGGAGCTTCGCCTATTAAAATCTTTTTGATTCTGGGCTTACATTTTTTCTCTTTATTTTTTTCGAAAGCATTGTGTAATTCTTCTAAAGACATTTCGACTGGATATTCTCCTTCTGCATTCATGATACACATATAGTATAGGTATCGCATAAAGTGAATATGGTAGTCTCTTAAGTAATCTGGGAAAGAAGGTATTGCTTTACCATTGAAGTAACCCCCAGGAATTCCTAGTGGGTAATTGTAATCTGCTGCTGTTATCATATGTTTATTTTTAAAAAATTTTCACATAACTCGCTTATAAGCCTGCAATAACCTCCCTAATAAACCCCATAGAAGGTGGCTTTGGGAAGTTTGTTTGCTCCTTATTTCGTTTCATAAATTCCGAGGGTAAATCGCCAATTATTGCTGCGTTATAGGTTAAATATACTGAAATAATCCACATAATGTGAGGGCCGAAGTGTAATTGACATATCAGGTCAAAGCAGGCCCCAATTCTTCATTTGGGTTCATGTGAGGACTTTCGCTGCAACCTAATAGCTTTGTTTGCCGGGGATGACGCCTCGGACCGCGCCACGGGGTTCCTGGACATCGCCTTGGTAGCGGGGAATGAGGTGGATATGGGAATGGGACACGGTTTGGCCGGCAGCGGCCAGGATATTGATTCCCACATTAAATCCGTCGGGGTTGAACTGCCTTTGGAGGATGGCTTTGACCTCATTCAAGAGTACAAGGCAGTCCGTTTACTCCTAGAGGGTCAGGTCGAAGTAATTGGAGCAATGCCTCACGGGGGGGGAACACCAAGAAATACCCTTCGGTCACAGGGAACCCATCAAAAATCGGATAAGCCATCACAGAAATTGATAAAACTATAGTTCAACTAACCAAAGTGAAAGAGAATTTGCAGGGCTCAGAACGGCATTTAATTCTCGCAAACGAGAAGGCTGAAGTGGTAAACGTCAAAAATTAAACAAAGGCAAACCCACTATGATTAGAAAATTCCAAGAACTTAAAGGAACGTCTAACGATCCTAATGAACAAGCTTAAGAAAATTCGACTTTATTTTGTACATTTTCACACCAAAATTATAAATAATGCCATCAGGCCGAATTCAACCCTCAAAAAACCAAATTCAGCACACTCCTTCACCAGAAGCCGAGGCGGTGGCGGCTTTGGTACCTCCACACTTGGCTCCTCGAATTTTGAAATTCATGTTGGAAGACCTAAATTCAAAAAATTTGCCGACATCACCCATCATAAACGACGACATAATAACCTTTTGGAATTATCGGCTAATTAAGTTAGGAGAAAAATTCAAATTAAATCATTTTGGCCCCAATTATGTGCCCCACCCAAAGAATGGTCATACTTTCATTGTTGTATCAAAAAAAAATTGGTGTGTAGTAGCTAATTGGGAGTCTGATGAAAAAATAATCTTAAAAATACCTGCCAAATCCATCAAATTTTTGGAGGAGGGTCATGATTCAACTGAAATTAATTTTGAAGTTGGAGATTACTGTTACATCAAATCTGCGTACTACCGATCACCATACGGGAGATATAAATATTTCCGGATTGAATCAATAAAAAATAATTATGTTACAGTAGACCCAGATACAAAAAAACCTATACTAATACCTGATCCGTTGGATGGATATGATTTAACAAATGGAAAAAATTTTAAAATCATTCTTCGAGGTTGGAAGCAAAAAATCCCGTTCTCAGAACTCGAAATCATAAAACACATGTCCTTTGGCCAGATCAAGGGATCTGATTTGAATGATTCGCTTAAGTTATGTTACGAACTAGGCATCTATTAAATCATCCATTCTGGGTTTTTATCCCAAAAATCCAAATATTTCCCGCCACACTCACAACCTTTTTCCTTGCAAGAACGACAAATATTTATTTCATTTTTACATTTAGAACACTCATTTTTAACTGACTGCTGCGAATCCGTCTTTCCAAATTCAAGACTGCAATTTGCGCATGTTCCATTAATTTGCTGAAGCATAGTTTTTGGTTTTAATATTGTTTATTAGGACCTCTTAAAATTTAAAATATCTGGATTGCTATAATGGGCTTTCCATTAACCACCCCATCCAGACCTGTTGGTCGATGAGAGGGATGCCGTTGGTTTCGCAAACCTGCATGGTATGGCCGGTACCGCCCGATCGGGGATTGGCCAAATCATCGTAGAAAATCCCAAAGGTGGCGGGCTTCACGTCTTTGGTGCCGATGGCTTTGACGGTATCCCGCAGGATATAAGCCGCCTTGATGGTAAAACGGTCATGGTCCCCGGCCACAAAGCGGTCAATAAGCTTCTCGGTTTTCTTGTTGGACTTGGACTGGTAAATCACCTCCTTTTCTGCGAGTAAGTTGATTTGGTCCAAAGCAACCGTCTCGTGCGCCAGATTGGCTTTGGAACGGTGTCCGCTGTACGGAGTAATCACCTGCAGTAGTTTGGGGTCCACGCCGGCCACACCCTCCGAAAAGAAATGATCCGAGCCCTCGGCATTCCCGCTCCTGAAGGTTATATGCTTGGTACCCGCAGCCACCAATCGTCCCAAAGCCCGCAAGCGGTCCTGATCCTCTGCCGGCACATCCCTCTTGCCTTCCAGCAAAACCATGGTACCCGGTTTATCGTGAATGGCAACAAATTCTAAATAGGTCATTTGAACTTAAGCAACATGGTCACATTTCGGAAGATTCATAATAGTAATCACCTACACAATCTTACCATCTAAAAATAAGTACTCGTTAATGCCCATACGTAAATTCCGTGGCGGAATTCATAATCAAAACAAATTTATATTGATTCTAATAATAGTCAGCTAAATCAATGGTTTGACCTTCCATTTCTTTGTAAATCTTGGTAATAATTCTTCTAGATTTTCCATCATAAACAACATAACCTACCTCCCCAACAAAACCAACCGTAGAATTAGGGCCAACACCAGAGCAACAAGCTCCCCATCCAACTTTGTTGCCAATCCCTATAGTCACAAAAATATTCTTCGATCCAGTCCCCCTAATTTTGAAACTAACTCTTTCTGATGGGCCATATTCAGAAGGGGATGCAAAATTTCTAGCTAATGTATAGAATTCATAGCTGGAAAATATAACCAAGGATATTACTAAAATAATTTTTTTCATTTTTTAAATAATCTATTATTCTATTCAACTGCCATAATATATTTACAGCAATCTAAATAGTGTATGCACTCCGAATAAAAAGCCTCATAGATTTATAGATTTATTTCTTATCGATTTTTAAATTACACTCTTTTTATTTCTCATTTTAACAATTAATCGTTTTACCTGTGCGAAATGTTTGAAAATGTTAAGCCTTCTTCAATACAATTTACTATAAATTAAGGGCATTTCGAATAAGGATTTCATTTGGATTTCCGTTTCCTGCATTGCAACAACATGTGTAAAATGGGGATGTACTTAAAGTTGGAATATTGTAAGCATTTAAATAGCTATTAACAATATACATATTTAGATTTCTTGGCGCCCAGGAATATCGGGCATTAATATTGTCAACATTAACATGATGATTAAAAGAATTTAGTCCTTTTTGAATTTTGATTGGAGAACTCGATAATTCAAAGAATCCGGAACAATTCAGTGAGCCTAAATAATGATTAATCTTCGGGGGAGCAATAAAGGCAGTATTTGTAACATTATTAATGTTTAGGAAATTATTTATCTCACATCTGTAAGAATTGACTCTATTAATTATTGAATAATCTACCTTAGTGTTAATAAAAAAATCAGACGTGAAATGTTTGGCAATTAGAATATCCCTGCGACTTAATCCATTTACTAAAACATTATAATCTAAATTAAAAGGAAATAAGTCAAGAATTAAAATTCCCCAATTAGCCAATTGTTCTAGTCTTTGAGTTGCATTTAATTGACCAACACCCTGAACGTGAAACGCATTTAATGCTGCTGTAATATACGCACCCATTGCATTTTGGTATATATAATTTACACCAACAGGAGGGGCTTCAGCAATTAGTAAATAATTTACTTGGTATCCATTATTTAAGATATTTTGGAATCTATGAGGATTATTTTGGCCTATATTAGGATTATTTTGGCCTCTGAATTGCCGAGTATCAACACCACGAAAAATATCTAAATAGTCTTGTAAAGCATTTTCTCTAACAAGATATGATGTGTAAAGAATATGCAAATTTTGGTTTGGACAAAAACTCTCAAAATAATCTCTCCATAATTGACCAAATTGCAGTGATGAAAGTATCATGGTTTTTGAATTTATTGGTTAAAAATGACTATTAAACAAATTTTACCTTACACAATACAAAAGCAAATATGAAACTCTAAAAACTTTTGGGTGGTAAAAATCTGGATAGCTGTAATGGGTTTAAGAACATATAATTATTTAATCTATAAGGTTAAATTACAATAAATTAGCGAATTTGTCGCAATGATTCGTCTTTTTCCGCGAAATAAATCTTGACAAATAAGGTCAAGCCCTGTTTTGATAGTCAAAAACCGCCTCAAGAAATCGCTTTTCAAACTTTTGGTAATCCATTCTTTACAGGTTTTCCATCAACCACCCCATCCAGACCTGTTGGTCAATGAGAGGGATGCCGTTGGCTTCGCAGACTTGCATGGTATGGCCGGTGCCGCCCGATCGGGGATTGGCCAAATCATCGTAGAAAATCCCAAAGGTGGCGGGCTTGACGTCTTTGGTACCGATAGCTTTGACGGTATCCCGCAGGATATAAGCGGCCTTGATGGTAAAACGGTCATGGTCCCCGGCCACAAAGCGGTCAATAAGCTTCTCGGTTTTCTTGTTGGACTTGGACTGGTAAACCACTTCCTGCTCGGCGAGTAAGTTGATTTGGTCCAAAGCAACCGTCTCGTGCGCCAAATTGGTTTTGGAGCGGTGTCCGCTGTACGGGGTAATCACCTGCAGTCGCTTGGGATCCACGCCGGCCACACCCTCCGAAAAGAAATGATCCGAGCCCTCGGCATTCCCGCTCCTGAAGGTAATTTGCTTGGTACCCGCAGCCACCAATCGCCCCAAAGCCCTTAAGCGATCCTGATCTCCTGCAGGAACCTCCCTCTTGCCCTCTAGTAAAACAACGGCTCCGGGCTTATCGTGAATAGCAACAAATTCTAAATAGGTCAATTGAAAAATCTTTGAACTTTATTTTTATCGATTTTAAGCAAAAATCGTGATCTAATATTTACAAAAGTTAACCTCATAAAAATGCCCGAGAAATTCTAGGATATCTTCAAAACTTTTAAATTTTAAATGGGCCTCATAATTCATTCCTTGACCATTAGGCAAAACCATACGGGGGCCAACGGCTTGTGCCCAAAAATTCATTAAATTGCTTTCTCCTAGTTGATTAATTATATCCCCACGCATATAAAAGAAAAAAGGATCGTGATCATTTTTCGGGCTTTTGAAACTTAACCACCAAAAATTGCGATATTGCTGAGCCCACGCCACATTATAGCGATTTGCGCCGTTACCCGCTTTGATAGATTTTTGCCCATTTAAATTTGTTTTAATAAAAATCGATCTTTTTGAAGAATCTGTTGTCTTAGTTGAAGCCTTTGTATCCATAATAGGTATTCTTGACACCAAATCCTCTTGAATTTTGTTAGATATCATATTCTTCTCGACATTCAAAAGAATATCATCCATAAGTAGCCTTAGGCCCTTGGGTCCTGGAAGGGAGTTGGGATTAAATTTGAATGCCAATTCGTTTAAAATTTTAGTGATATTTTTTAGATTTATATTTTGTTCTTGGGGTGGTCCTTCAGACACATTTTCCACCGGCCAAGACCATTCCCGAAAAGAAGCGACCCTAAATTCAAAATCGACCGTGTTCCAAACGGTAAACTCAAAAAGACCAATTTCTGTTGGTTTGTTTGCCTGGCTGCCTTCGGGTCCCAACTTGTGCAGATTGTCCGCATCAACCATGGGATCAATGAGCTTTTGGGACGGATGCAAAGGCGATTTCAAAATATAGCGCTTAGCCCAACCGCTGAAATATCGTTGTATCGGCTTCGGAGGGCTGTAGGTCGAGAAGGGCTTGAACAACGATGAACCCTTTTTGTCAATTCCATTTTTCAGCGTAGTTTCAGCATCGGCGCTTAGCTGTTCCTCTGTTGGTAGTACGACGCCTATTATATCTTCCTGAATTTGGGGAATAGAGAACGCCTCCAAGATATAGGTTGGTTTAAATTGTTCTTGAAATTGCCTAATCGGGTGCATTAACGGTCCCAAATCCGCTTTGTCCTGCACGTATTTCTCCAAGGCTACGACATGGTTGTCATTGATATTGGCCAATACAAACCGAGAAATTTTGGCGTATTTCAAAGGCGAATCAACTTGGCCCGATGAATGGACTCCGTATAGTCCGTCCAATAACTCTTCCTTGGAAAGGGTATAGGCGCACAAATAAATACGGTCCAAGTAAATATTTAATTGCAAAGGCATACCATAAACCTCCTTGAGCCAGGAAGAACCTTCCGGGGTCTCTTCAATGTCGTCATCCAAATCGCTAAGGCCTGGTTCATACGTAAACCGACAGAGCTTTCCTCTATGGATCATTGACATAAATTCAAACACCATATTGAGAAAATCCTCCTTGGGTTGATAACGAGGGTGAGCAACCGTGAGGGTCGGGTAATCCGCCTTATCCTTACCCTTGACTGGTTGAGCCAATTCTTTTATTGATTTGGGGAGAACCTTTTCCCATGGTTCAAGGATTTTTTGGACCAATTCCATTCGCTCGACCTCCAATCGATCACTGGATTGCAAGGATTTTGTTGAATAAATTTTGTTGTTATTAAGACGGTAAGGATTTAAACCCTCGTTGTAATTTGATTGAGTGGGCTCCTTTTCATCTCTGAGGACAGATATATAATTCTGGATGGTGCGGAGTCCAACAGGCTTGATGTTGTTGTTCTTGGCCCAATTATTGAATCGAGTCTCCAATTCTTTCGTTCGAGGTTTATTGCTTGGGTCTGCGGTATATAAAAGTTCAGATTTGATAAATTTCAAAATCTCTTCGTATTCTTTTTGGCTGCGTTTCATGGGAGAAGTCTTTTCGTGATTTTTAGGGTTTAGGTCGTTGGGGGCGAATTAAACGCAAAGGTACAAGTTTGACCGATAAAATGCAAATTTTGCGAAATTAAAATATAATTTAACTTCGTATTGATACTTCACCTAGGAATCAATAAGGAGCTTCAAAAATGACATCCAGTCCAAAATCGGGGTCAACTTGGAAATTAAATTTCCATGTAGGGCGCAAATAACCATTATTAGTTCTAAGTTTGTCGCCCCTTAACGCAATTATGACTTTCCCTACCTTTTTGGACCTACCGATTTATTTTCCAAATTTCGCCAAATGGTCATTTTAACTGCGTCTATGCCTATTAAGACGAAATATAATTCACCCTCCGCCTAACTCCACCCTCCACCTAACCCCCCTCCACGCCATGTCAAGAAAAATCAAATCCCAACAAGAAGACAGCGCCATGACTGCCAAGAATGACTACGCCATTACGTGGCCAGACCTGTTGACCGAACCTTTTGAACCGGTCAAGGGAAGGGCCTGGACCAAGGTCAACAAGACCGTGGGCGAAGCTCTGGGGCTTACAGAGGGCTCCGTTTTCGTTCTGCTTTTGATGGTTGAGGCCTTTTTGGAGGGAGAAGATGAGATTGTTGAGGAGGTCCTGAACAAGTTCCCCTCGGGAAGCTTTGGACTTGGCGATTTTAGGAGGTCCTTCGTAGTCCTTCAGAAAAAAGGGCTACTCGGCGATCCTACCAGGAGGCTAAGGCGGGGGCGAGATGGCATCTTGGGCGCTTTTGTCCCCACTCAAGGCCTCATGAGCTACCTACTGAGTGGTAAATCCGATTTTCTCGAATTGATTCACCCCAAGTCCAAGGGCCACCAGGACAATTTGCTCCGATTAGCACTGAAATGCACCGAAGAATGCAGCAAACCATTTGCTGAACCGGAAAACCCCGAAAAACTCTACGCCGAAATCGCGATTCAGCAGGCCAATCCTTTGATCAAGGCCATGAACAAGGCCCGTTACACATTGCGCGAGCAGGTTACGGTCCTACTGGCCATTGGGCATCGTTTGAACGGCAAAATGGAGATGCCTTTGCGGCAATTGGTGGATCAAACCTTTGATGATCCGCTTGAACAACTGACCAAGCACACCGAGTGGTCCCGGGTAAACTCCACTCTTTTTGCGGCAGGAAAACGCCTTCTCCTACCCAGCCAAAAGGATGGGGAAACAGTAACCCATGTTCGCTTGAATACCGAGGCCATCGTTCCCTTGGTTCCCAACAAACTCACGAAGTCCTTGGAGGCCCAAGTGCCCGATACCGCCATGCTTACGATTGAAAGGTGGACCA
>CANHIS010000125.1 GCA_947460255.1 Bacteroidota bacterium | reverse complement strand
GTAAACTAAAATTTAAACTCGATAGCGAAATCGCTGAAATATCTGGCTTGTTGGATAGTATTTACCGTAACAAATCTCAAATCGGACTGCATCAAGTAAAACCGAAAGAGAAAAAAGAAAAGGGGCCTAAAAAACCAAAAAAGGAAAAAGACCAATCACGACGAGAAAGCTTGACGTTGTTCAAGGAAGGCAAAACAATAGAAGAAATCGCAAAAGAAAGAGGCTATGTTGAAGGAACCATTTGGTCGCATTTGCTGAAAGCATTGGTTGCTGAGGAAATTAAGCTGGATGAAATTTTGGAAAAACACGCCATTGATGAAATTCGTCGTTACATGTGGGATCACACAGAGCTCGATAGCTTGGGTAAATTAATCAGTTCAACGGAAGATCGCTTTCATCCTTATCACGTAAAATTGGTTTGGACGAATAAATTGATGCATTCAGAAGTGTAATTACCTATTTCAATACTTTGATTATTGTTGTATTGAAATAGTCTAAGTTTTAGAGGCTAAAGCACCACCTTTACCGAAGCGACAATTCATTCACTAAATTAACAGCTTTCATACGTGAAAATAACCCAGATCATTATTGCAAAAATTGGTAGGATGGCCCAAAGACTTAAATCACTTTTGTAGAGTAATCAATATGATTTGTTCGTCCTAACCGTCGAGTTTATTGTTTACGAGTTATTAAAATAATTGTATTATTTATTGTTATTGAGATTGTTGGTTCTGGCCCCGTGATAAAGAAAAGGCCTAAAATCGAAGTTGTGTGCTGCACAACTCAAGAATTCTTCCCCGGAAAGTGGAAGATGGTGTGTAACCAAGCCGGTTGCTTCGTAAGAGGCGACCGGTTGATTTTTTAAGGCTTACCTACTCAAATTTACCATTCGCCGACTCAATTTGTTCATTGGCCGAAATTCGCTTTACACTTAAAAACGAAACACATAGGTTTGCTTCAAATATCAAATGAATAATGGAAGAAAATAAACAAAACGAATCGCTTAACAATCTGGAAAGCAATCGTAACAATGATCGTTTCGGCAGAATCGCCGGAGGTTTAATCCTTGTAGGTGCCGGCGTGGCGCTATTTGCAAGAAAATCTGGGGTGTGGTTCCCAGAATGGATTTTCAGTTTCGAGATGTTCCTTATCGTGTTAGGAGCCTTTATTTGGGCCCGACATTCTTTCAAACGAAGTGGAGGTTTGATTTTAATGCTCATTGGAGGATTCTTTTTACTTGATGATGTGATTCCAACATTTCACATTGGACATTATTTCTGGCCAATCGTAATCATTGGTATCGGCTTATGGGTGATGTTCGCGCCAACTGGCCGGAAAGATCATTTCAAAAAGCGCTTCAAAAACAGAAAGCAATTTGGAAATTTTATCAATCCGGATCAGCCTCAGGAGGCGTCGCTTGATTCGGATGGAATTATTGATTCCACTACAGTTTTTGGCGCAATCAAGAAAAACATTTATTCCAAAGATTTCAAAGGCGGAAAAGCTGATACTTTCTTTGGTGGAACTGAAATCAATCTATCTCATGCAGATTTAACAGGTCCAGCGATTCTCGAAATCACCCAAGTATTTGGTGGAACTAAATTAATCATTCCGCCTCACTGGCAAATCAAATCAGAGCTTGTGGCTGTGCTTGGTGGCGTGGAGGACAAAAGACCAATTCACCCTCAACAACAAGAAAGTAATAAATTAATCATTCTAAGAGGTACAACTATTTTCGGTGGAATCGACATTAAAAGCTATTAATCATGAAATCGTTTCTTGTTAAAATCGCATTTAGAGTAAATCAAAACACAAGTAAAATTGCAGTTTTTGAGGAAGAATTGAGGCTTGTTTTGGCAACAGGACTCACTGAAGCTATTTCCCGAGCAAAATCATTAGGTAAAAAAGTTGCTCAAGAATACGGTAATAATTGGGCTTTTTTAGGATTAATAGAAGTGAAAGAAGCTCCGCAACCTGAAAATGGTGCATTGTTAGAAAGTCACACCAGAGAGCAAGTTGATGTGAATTCAATTCAGTCGTATATTCGATACAAAGACTTATACTACCAACTTATTCATCAAATAAATTGAACCGAAAAATTCTACTTGGTGCATTAATTCCAACAGTTGGTTGGTTATTGATTCACGCAATCTTTTTGATAGAGCATCAAATAGAGCTGGAATTTGCCTTTTCGGATGCTGCATTATTTGCAATTCCTCTTGGAATGGCGGCTTGGATTGGAGGAATTACACTTCGGTATTATCGACCTGATTGGAAGAGAATTCCTGCCATTCTGATATGGACAGCTACAGAAGCATTAATCATCATTTACCTATATGATTACTTAGCGGAGAACCTTGGGCAGATGGATTGGCGAATTAATGAGCAATTGAGCCAAGGAAACACTTTGTTGTTTTTGTTGGTTTATTTTGTGCTAAATATTTTCACCTTATTTGTTTGGATTTGGTTAAATAACTTGGAGAAAGAAGTTATTGATAAACGCAGCCTAGAAACAGAAAAGTTAGCCAAAGAATCTGAATTAGAAGGACTTAAACTTCAGCTTCAACCACACTTTCTATTTAACAGTTTAAATTCTGTGAATGCTTTGTTACATGTAAATCCAGAGGAAGCGAGCAGAATGGTATTGCTGTTAAGTGATTTCTTTAGAAGTAGTCTTAGAAAGTCACAAGACACTTTAATCACACTTAATGAAGAATTAGAAACAGTGCAATTGTATCTTCAAATTGAAGAAATAAGATTTTCCAGTAGATTGTTGGTCGAGATAAAGCTTCAAGAATATTGCAACGAATTAAAGTTACCAGCCTTGATTTTACAACCAATCATAGAAAATGCAATTAAACATGGTCTTTACGGAACAACTGAAAAGGTTGTAATTCAAATTGAAGCAGTAAAAAGTATGAATCAATTAATTCTTCGGGTAAGCAATCCTTACACACGAGAAGATTCAACAATCTCGAAAGGTACTGGATTTGGATTAAAATCGGTGAATCGTAGATTATATTTGATTTATGCAAGAAACGATTTAATGAAATTAGAAAAGAATCAAGAAAAATTTGTTGTTCAGCTTACCTTACCGCAATAAGCAATGAAAAAAGTAATTATTGTTGATGATGAGCCATTGGCTAGAAGTCTGATAAAAAAGTATTTAGACAAACATCCTAATTTTGAGGTTATAGATGAATGCGGTGACGGATTTGAGGCGAGCAAGTCGATATTAAAATTCAATCCAGATTTAATTTTTTTGGACATTCAAATGCCCAGAATTTCAGGATTTGAATTGTTGGAAATTTTAGAAAATCCTCCTTCTGTAATTTTCACGACAGCCTTTGATGAATTTGCGCTCAAGGCCTTTGAATCGAATGCAATTGATTATTTATTAAAACCATTTTCAATTGAACGATTTAACAAAGCATTGAGCAAATATGAGGCAATGAATCCTGATCAAGGACAATTGAAGAAAATGCTTAATGAAGTTCTTCCTTTGCATAGTGAACAAGAAAGGATTGTGGTAAAAAATGGAGCCGACATCAGAGTTGTTCCCATTGTTGAGATTGTATATCTCGAAGCGATGGACGATTATGTGAAGATTTTCACTCAAAATGGAATGTTCATGAAAAAACAAACTATGTCATACTTCGAAAAAACTCTGGAAGACAAGGGGTTTGTGAGGGTCCATAGATCAATTCTATTAAACTCAGGAGAATTACATAGAATTGAGCCAAGTGAAAAAGATCATTATTCGGCAATATTAAAATCAGGAAAAAAAATTTCCCTCAGTCGGCAAGGATATGGCAGACTGAGGGAAAAGCTTGGAATTTAATTCTACTTAAATTTTAAATGCACGTTGAATATCCTGCATACTTGAGTTGTTATCTTTCAATGCAAATGGAAGCTGCTCTGCAATAATTGAAAGTAGATTGTAAATTTCTTCAAAAGTGTGGTTAGTGGTTAATGGAATACGTAAACCTGTATTCTTATATGGCACGCTTGGGAATACACTTAAATTGATGTAGAAACCTTTGTTCATGATTCTAGTAACCATATTGTAACCAACGGCAGGCTTTCCAACACCAATAAAAAATATTGGTGAATTGGATTCTCCGATCAACGGAAGGTTTAATTGTTTGCATGTATCAACAAAATAATCCACACGTTTCTGTAATTCCATTTGGTGGATTTTTATTTCCTCACTCAGGTGAATTTTTGCAGAAGCTACAATGGCACCAAGCATTGGCGGTTGAATTGGACCAGAGAAGATAAATGTTCCTCCACAATTTCTCACTTTCTTTTTCAATTTTTCATCTGGAAACACGAGCACGCCTCCACAAGCTGCGAAACTTTTTGCTAATCCAGCAACAAGAAATAATCTTTCATGAAAATGTTTCTGACTTAAAACATAGCCAGTACCGTTTTTACCCGCCCAACCAGTTCCATGAGCATCATCAACATATAGATTAAATTGCGGGTATTTATCTAGTAATTTATATAGATCATCAATTGGCAAAAAATCACCATACATGGAGTAAACACCATCAGCCATGTACCAGATTTTTTCGAATTTCTCGCTGAGTTCAAGAATTCGTTCTTCCAGAATATCTATGCGATTATGCCGAATTAATTCTACATGAACTCCTCGGGCTTTTACAAGTTGAGCAGCAGTTTGAACACAAGCATGCACTTGAAGATCAAGTATAACGGCATCTCTATCGCCTACTAATACAGGAATATTCGACATGTGCCCAAGTGTAACTGTTGGGGCAAGAAGAACTGGTCTTTCAAAAATCTCCTCTAATAAACTCTCTGCTTCGGTGTACAATGTTACAGATGCATAAGCTCTTGAGGAAGAAAATTGAGATCCATATCTTGTTACTGCATCAACAACACCTTGAATAATTTTGGGATGTTTCTCTAAACCCAAATAACTGCAAGAACCAAAATTAACTACCTTCCTTCCGTTAACCTGAATGGTTGCTCCAGTCAATTCCTCATCTTGAACTTCTAATTGAGCAATGCCAAGTGACGACGATATGTTGGTAACCTCATCAATGGTTTCCAATACCTGCTCATGCCTCGTTTTTGATTGCGCTGTGGTAGTGTTTGGGTTCATAGTAATTCTAATTGGCTGGTGTGTGTGAGATCAAATTTCAACAAGGAATGATACTTATTTAGGTGGTAACACCGAAAGATATAGACAGGTTTATCAACAATTAAAATCTCTGATAAATAACCCTTTGGAGGTATTGTATTTATCGTTTTTCACAGTTTATTAACACGCTGTTTTCGAAGTCTCTTCTTGTTGTATTTTTGTAAATAACGACAGACAATTCAGAGCATGATTACTGAAGACAAGGAAACCGAAAAATTGTTTTACTCCATTGGTGAAGTTGCTGAACAGTTTGGCGTGAACCCCTCATTAATCCGTTTTTGGGAAAAGGAATTCGACATCATTAAGCCAAGGAAAAACAAAAAAGGCAACAGACTTTTCACCATAGAAGATCTACAAAACTTCCGTACAATCTTTTATCTCGTGAAGGAAAAGGGCTATACACTCGAAGGGGCTCGACAAAAACTGAAAGGCGGTAAAACAGAGCTTGATAGAGAAGCTGAAGTTGCAGAAAAACTCATGCGAATCAGAGCGTTTCTTGTTGAACTGAAGAATGAATTTTAATCTATACGATTTACTCGTCTGGTAAAGCATACCATTTTCTGTAACATGAATACAGGAATGTGGGAATCATGATTAATAATAAAATAATTCCTACCACTTCCGCCCATTGCAGATTAAAGGCAAAATAGGTGTAGTCATAATCTATCTGAAAATTTGTATTTCTGTACTTTTCCCTCAAATGTGCATAGTATAGAAAAACAATTATAATTGGAACAAACCCAATAGATGCAGCAAAGATGTTGAGCGAAACACCTGTTAATCGACTCTTTTTTAAGGATTTGAATGTTTTACTACTTAATACACAAAATGTTGCGATGTAAAAAAGCATCAAATTAAGTATGCCAATTTCTTCAAGACCCAAAAAGGCTACGAATAAACCGGATAGCATCAATAAGAGAACAGCAACTAACAGTGAGATAAAGAAAATTTTCGTTGTTGAATGCCTGAAAATAAATAGCAACAAACTCAAACCTAAAGAAATATAAAACCAAACTCTAAAAAGAATTTCGGGTGTATCATCGTACCAAAAAAACTTCCTAAATGAAATATTGTCTAAACCTTCTTCAATACTCCTAACGCCAAGTATGTCTAAATAAGAAGACCCCAAAGAGGTATGAGCATATTCCCAGCCTGTATTGTAATAAACTTCATTAGAAGCATATTTAACTTTAAGTTTTTTAAATTCAGAACTCCAATTCGATAAGCTGTCTTTGTTAAATGATCGATGTACATTATAATATCTTTCTAATCTGCTCAATTTAGACTTTGAAATGTACCTCCTTGCTTTATCGCAATTCAAAAATTCGTAATCAGGAGCGTCTAAAAGCACATATGTTTGATTTCTTAAAGAAAGCACACTATCGTGTTCTGAAATTTGATTCAAAAGATAGGATTGAGTACAAATGTTGATTGTGTCGTTGTAGAAATTCTCAACCTTAAAGCCATTCTCATCGCAATATTTGAAAACCTTAGCATTAGAAAGCAAAACGGTATCTCTGCTGAAATCAACAATTAATGAATCATAAAGTAACTCACTAATTAGAAAGTTCATACGATCTGTATCCTTTACCAATTCTTCGGATGAAAAGGCTCTGTTAGCTCGATATGACTCAACAATTGAAGGAATAAATGGCTGTGAAATTATAAATCCAAGACACGTAAAAATGAGTAAAAATGAGCTTAGCATTGAAGCTCTTGTATATGCCCCAAAGCGCTTGAAAACGTTAAAACGAAGAAGATAAATTAAGTAGAAGATGATTCCAACAACGGATAAAATTGCAATAAAGAATATAGGTAAATAAACCGTTGAATCGTGACGAGGATCATTAGGAATTATTAAAAACAACAACGCCAAAAAACAAGTACTCAATAAGCCAAACCAACTTACCAAATGAGCACGTGCAGACCAAGCGACTGGATTATTAAGAATTAATTTACGATCGAATCGCTTCAGAAATTTTGGCAGAAGTAAGTGTTTTATATTCTCCAGTAATGCCATTGTGATTAGTTAAAATAACGTTTTGTTGAATTTGTGATATCTCTAAAATAGGTAACTTCAATACCCTTAGAAAACACCAAATGAATAAGTTCTTGAGCGCCTAAAACTGTAGAACTCAAAGTGTAAAAACCACCATTAAACTGCACTTGAACATCAGTTAACGCCAAGGAAGCGACAAGAGATGCTCTATCAATGCTAGTTTCTAATTCAATCACAGAAACGGAAGAATCAACATTGCTGTCGCCCGTTCGAAACAAACACTTTCCTTGCTCGATAAACATCACAGTATCGGCAACTTTCTCCACTTCATGAAGTTGCTGAGAACTCAAAATGATTCCTAAAGGATGGTATGCAGATTTGGCCAAAAAACGCAAATCGGTAAGTATAGTTTGCTGGGCATTGATGTCGAGATTTGCCAAAGGTTCATCCAGTATGAGCAAACCAGGTTTAAACAATAATACACGCGCTATTTCAAATCTGGTACGATATCCGCTGCTAATTTTATCCCATGTTAAATGGGAATAAGGAGATAAGTTTAGCCTTTCCAGCATAAAATCAACCATTAATTCATTTCGATCGCCATGAATTCCCGCAAGTGAAGCTGAAAAATGTAGATTATCTTTCAATAAGCCATGCCACTTTGGAATCCGTTGTGGTATGAATGCCACATGGTTTTTAATGGTAAATAAATCTGCATTCGGAATTCTTGCATAATCAATTGACCCACTGTCGATGGCTAATTGTCCAGCCAAACATCTTAACAATGTAGTTTTGCCGTTTCCATTTTCACCAACCACGCCTAAAACATCGGAGGTATTAATCTCTAGTGAAATTGGCGTCAAGCTAAAATTGCCGCCAGAATACTTTTTAGATACTGCTTTTACATTAAGCAATGGAACGGAATTGACTTCTAAAGGTGGCGCTACTTTGTTTAATTTTTCAAGTAATGCATCTGCCAGCGATTTTAGATCAATATTCTTGGGGCTTTGGTGAAAAACACGACTGATTGATATAGCCTCACGAAGCAAATCAACTTGATTAATTTCCAAGCTATAATCTAACAATCGCCTCATAGCTAGTGAATCATCACCATGATCTAAGAAACTTCTAATCTCGGAAGACTTATTCAGCATATTCTATTGACTTACACTTGTAAACATAAATCAAAATAACATCCAACAAAATTTTTTATTGTTGATAGCTGAAATAATCTCAAATTTCTCAGCAAATCAATTATTTAGAAAAGGTCTCTATCTTCAGAACTTTAGTTAATAAAGAAGTTACAATCCTCCTGCAATAGCACAATCCGCTATTTTTCTTGATTACTATTTCAGGGTTCATATATATCGTATTTTTGCACCATGAAACTCAGACTTATTTCAGATTTTATTCCCACTGGTGATCAACCACAGGCGATCAAACAATTGGTAGAAGGAATGAATCGTGGTGATAAAGCTCAAGTTTTATTGGGTGTAACTGGATCGGGTAAAACATTCAGCATTGCCAACGTAGTGAAGGAAACCGAGCGTCCGACGTTGATTTTGAGCCATAATAAAACCTTGGCGGCACAACTTTATCAGGAATTTAAAACGTTTTTCCCAGACAATTCGGTTGAATATTTTGTATCGTATTACGACTATTACCAACCAGAAGCCTATCTCCCGGTAACGGGAACTTACATCGAGAAAGATTTATCGATCAATGAAGAAATTGAGAAATTAAGATTAAGTACTGCCTCTGCCCTACTTTCTGGCCGACGGGATGTTATTGTAATTTCTTCGGTAAGTTGCATTTATGGTATGGGAAATCCAGAAAATATTCGGAGCAATACCATTCGACTTAAAAAAGGTGACATCATTTCGAGAAATCGTTTTTTGCATTTATTGGTTTCTGGACTTTATTCAAGAACTGAAAATGAATTTAAAAATGGAACATTTCGAGTAAAAGGTGATACTGTTGATGTATTCATTGGAAGTGCGGACATTGCTTATCGGGTGTATTTTTTCGGGGATGAAGTGGAATTGATTGAAAATATTGATCCAGTTTCTGGTGCATCATGGAATGAATTAAAGCAGATAGTGGTTTATCCGTCAACGATTTATGTGGCGAAAAAAGAAGGTATGATTGATATTATCCATGAAATTCAGGATGATATGATGAAGCAAGTTGAATTTTTTAGATCTGAATCGAAATTTCTCGAAGCCAAAAGGCTCGAAGACCGTGTGAATTACGACATGGAAATGATGAGAGAACTG
>CANHIS010000124.1 GCA_947460255.1 Bacteroidota bacterium | reverse complement strand
CACAAGCCGGGTATGCAGTGCATATCGACAACAACAACAGTATTTTATCAACAGGCACATTCAGTAATAATGTAGACTTTAATCCGGGAGCTGGCACTACGAATATTAACGCTCTGCTGTTCAACATGTATGTTTTGAAATTGGCTGGATTCTGCGTGCTTCCTGCGTTAACGTCAGTTGTTCCTTCTGATCAAACCATTTGCGAAGGAGAAACCGTTACCCTTGCCATCAATGGAAACCTCAACGGCGCTGCTACTTGGGCGATTCATGCAGGAGATTGCAATGGAACACCAGTAATTTCCACAGTTAGCAGTTCAGCAACCATCACACCGATAGGTGGAGAAACCTATTTTATTCGTGGCCAAGGTGGATGTGTTACTGCAGGTCAAAGTGCTTGCACCGAAATCAACTTGACTACCAATGCAAGTTATTCGATCAGCGAAAACGCTACAATTTGTCCGGGCGAGAGCTACACTTTCCCTGATGGAAGTTCACAAGTGATCATGGAAACAATGTCGTACGAAAGCTCACTTCAAACCCTTGCGGGATGCGATAGTACGATAACAACTTCAATAGATGTTTTGTATCTGCCGAATCAAATTGAAACGACTGATTCATCGATTGTTGTCTTGGATTTCAATCCCAAAATAGGTGCTTTTCTCCAGTGGATTGATTGTAACACCAACCTACCAATTGAAGGTGAAAACGGTCCAGAATTCATATTTAACGGTTCTGGATCTTATGCTGTGATTTCAACCTACTTGAATTGCACAGCAACCAGCGATTGTTTTTTTGTAACTGGAATTGACAATTCGAAGCAGCTTGATGTTGAAGTGTATCCGAACCCGTTCAAGGATTTGTTGAATTTTAACCATGTTGAAAAAGGGGCCGTAATTGAGTTTTTCTCAGCGGATGGAAGATTGGTTCACAAACAAGTTTATAGTGGAACATCAATGAACCTTTCTGGAGAAGATATGCTTTCATCGGGAGTTTATATAGTGAAGATTAGCCATTCGAATGGTATGGTGATGCGCCGTGTTGTGAAGCAATAGGTTTAAATTAACCTACAAATTCGCACAGGTAACGGAGGTCTTCAACAGGGTTTCATGTCCCTTTTGAATGAGCTGCGGGATCTGTGCGATTTTTGTTTTAGGAACTTTATTTGCCAAGTTATCTCTCATTGATTGATGGTTGAGAAAAAGGTTGCCAATAAACTGGAGGGTGCTTCCATTGGAAAACAAATTATTCTGCCAATCCGTCAGCGAAATTTCTTCGGCAGTTCTTTTGTAAATTAGCCGCCCAAACCAGTTTCATGAGAATCCTGATCATCCTTTTCCTTATATACATTCTTTTTCAGGTTGTTTTTAGATTCATTCTGCCTTTAGCGGCTCGCTACATGTTTCAAAAAGCTACACAAAACATGCAAGGTCAATTTCGCCAGCAGCAGCAGCAACAGCAAGCTCCTCCGCGCAGAGAAGGAGAAGTTAGGATTGAAACACCAGGCTCTAACGCGCGTAAGTCGGGCGCTGACGATGGTGAGTTTGTAGATTTTACAGAGATTAAATAATTCGGGTTGTTTATAAAATTGCTTCAATCACTTTGGAAGCAGTTGTTTGTCTGACTCTATTTTATGCGAGAGTTTTACAACCTCTTGAATGATTTCGTCAAGTTGTTCAGCCGATAAGAGAATCAAGTTCAGCATTTCATCTATTTGTTCGGCGCGTTCTTTTTCGTCGGCATTTTTAAGCATTTCGGCCAAGCCTAAAATATTGGCAACTGGCGCTCGCACTTTATGCGATTGAATCCAAGCGATTTCTCGCAGTTGCTTCAGCTGATTTATAACAACATTTTCACGTTCTATCCTTTTGGTGATGTCATGCACAAAGCAACATGCACCTTCAATATCATCATTATCGGTAAAGATTGGATTGAAGCTCACTTCCCAAAAAATCTTCTCTCCATTGGGATTGGTTTCTTCGATTTCAGTTGAGAAAGAATCGCCATCAAACGCTCGTTGAAAGAGACCTTTCCACATTTGAGTTCGGACAACAGTTTCTTCTTGGTCGAAAAGTGAATCTCCAGCTTTTAAGTTTAAACCGTAGATTTTTTTTGTTCCATTCAGAAACGCTTGGTTAAATGACACCAATTTAAAACTTTTATCTAGCGCCCAAATTTGGTCTTTTGTATTGTTGATGAGCGCCTGTTGTTTTTGCTCTTGAAGCCAAAGTTTGTGTTCTTTTTCCTTTTTCTCAGTGATGTCTATAAATGTGAAAATTCTGCAGTTTTTTCTATTGTAATCGATTGTGCTCCAGAATGCATGGTTGGTGATTTTTGTTCCACTTTGCAATTTAAGCTTCCATTCACCTTCGCCCTTTAAACTTCCCTTTGCAGACTCAAGAGATCGTTTTAGCAAAAAGTAATCTTCCTCAGGCATAATATGATGGATAGGCATTCCTGCAAAATTCTTCAAGGAATGGCCATATTTCTTAGATGCAGCTTCATTCGCCTGAATAATTGAGATTGTTTCCATATCGAAAACCATCATAGAATTTGGACTTCTTTCAAAAAGTTCTCGTGCATGAAAGACAGCCTTGTCGAGTCGTTTAAAATATTGATGTAAAAGATAAAAAAGTATAATGCCCGTGATAACTACATAGAATGTACCCTTCCAAACTTGAATTGATTGAATCTTTCGAATATCCATTTTATTGTTTAGAGCCAATTCCTCTAACAATGCATCACTTAGGATAATCCAAACAAAACCACTAATCAAATAAATCAAGGTTGTCCAAACTTCAGGTTTCTTAATAAAGGCTTTCATAATGAATGGTATAACTATATAATTTACTAATGTAAGTGTATTATTCTACACAATTCGATTTATCTATCAAACACTGCAGAAAACAATAGGAGCGGTTGGCCTTGAACTTTTGAAATTTGAACTGTGTTTGCGATAAATGTGCGCTTTATGATTACAATTCAAATTCTATCTTTACCGCATTAAACCAAGCTGATGAACCAATTTAATTTCCGCTCGCTACTCCCTCACCTTGCGGCTATTGCCATTTTTTTACTATTGATTTTCGCCTATTTCCCTGAACTGCTCGACAACAAGAGCTTGCGGATGGACGATATCGAACAGCACAAAGGCATGTCGAATGAACTTGCTGATTACCGCGAAAAAACTGGAGAAGAGGCGATTTGGACCAACGCCATGTTTTCGGGAATGCCGGGCTACATGATTTCAACGGTTTATAAAGGAAACTTGATTGGTCACCTTGGCACCATTATGAAACTTGGCCTCCCGCGCCCTGCCGATTCTATGTTTGTGCTCATGTTGGGCATGTATGCCTTGCTTATCGTTTTGGCTGTTCGTCAACCTTTGGCTATCATCGGCTCTGCTGCTTACGCATTCACTTCCTACAATTTATTGATCATGGAAGCTGGCCATATGTCGAAAGTTGATGCTATTTCCTGGATGCCTTGGGTGCTTATGGGCGTTGTGCTTGCCCTCCGGGGAAAATGGATCTTAGGAGGCGTGCTCACCGCGTTGTTCCTGAGCCTCCAGATCAAAGCATCTCACTTGCAGATTACCTACTATTTGATGTTCATCCTCCTCTTTTTCGGACTTTTCTACCTCGTGGATGCCATCAAAAACAAAACACTTCCAGCCTTTGCAAAATCAGCACTCACGCTGGTTATTGCGGCTGCACTTGGTGTTTTGACCAACATCTCTTCCATCTATACCACCTACGATTACGGAAAAGATTCCATCCGTGGAAAGTCTGAACTTACCATCAAAGACACTCCAGAAACTGACGGTCTAGACAAAGAATACGCGCTCGATTATAGCTACGGCGTTGGAGAATCATTTTCCTATCTGATTCCAAATGTTTACGGTGGAGCTTCCAATTTGAGCTTAGGCGACCAAAAGGAACTCATGAAAGATGTGGATGAACAATACCAATCTATCATTCCACGGCTTCCTCAATATTGGGCAGAAACTTCAACAACTGGTCCGTTTTACGCAGGTGCGTTGATCTGTTTCTTGGCTGTGTTAGGCTTATTTCTTGTAAAAGGTCCGCTTCGTTGGGCCATTTTGGCTTCCATGATTTTGGCTTTTATTTTATCGTGGGGTAAAAACTTCGAAGGTTTTTCGGTATTCATGCTTGAAAATTTCCCCGGCTACAACAAGTTTAGAGCGGTAAAAATGACGCTCGTGATCACCGATTTCCTCATTCCATTAATGGCCATTCTAGGTTTAAATGAAGTGGTAAAGAATCCAGAAGTGATCAAAGAGAATAAAGTGGCATTTTATGGGGCTTTCGCTCTTACTGGAGGATTGTGTCTGTTGTTTTATCTCTTGCCAGGAATGTTTTTCGATTTTGGTTATCTTCAAGGTGGCATCAAAGATCAAATTGCTCAAATGCTCACCCAAAGCGGCATGCAAGCTGGCGCTACCGACCAATGGATTGAAGGCATGGTGGCCAACCTCGAAACCATCCGCATGGAAATCTTTAAGGCGGACGCCATTCGTGCGTTCCTATTCATTTCTGCTGGGGCTGCAATCTTGTTTGTTTACCAAAAAACGAAGTTCAACATCTTCATCTTAACGGGATTAATACTCGTAATTACTGTGAGCGATCTTTTCTCGGTCGACAAACGTTTTGTGAACAAGAAGGATTTTGTTTCGAATTCAAAAGCGGCAATTCCTTACGATCCTTCTGCTGCAGATGAAGCCATTTTCAATATTGAAACTCAACAAAACGTTGGTTTGAAAGGCAAAATCGATGCGTATCAAACCGAAGGTCTCGCAAGAAAAAATAGAATTAAAAGTGGTAGTCCTGGAGCCGACGAAAACAAATACCGTTTCCGTGGATTGCTTGCAAATACGAACTATCGTGTGCTGAATTTATCAACGAGCACATTCAACGATGCAGCAACTTCTTTCTATCACAAATCAGTTGGAGGTTACTCAGCCGTGAAACTTGAACGTTACCAAGAGCTCATCGAATTTCATTTGAGCAATAACATCCAATCATTATCGGGAATGTTGCGGAGCGGAATGACTGATTCGGTTTTCCGTGCTGGGATGAACAACTTGTACGCACTGAATATGCTCAATGCGAAATACATCATTTACAATCCGCAAGCAGCGCCATTAGTGAATCCAGCAGCTTTAGGAAACGCTTGGTTTGTGCATGATGTTAAACAAGTGAACAGTGCCGATGAAGAAATCAAGGCGATGGGACCAGGATTTAAGCCTGAAAACACAGCAATCGTTGATAAGCGCTTCGCGGATCAATTGAAAGGCTCGGTGAACTTCGATTCTTCTGCTACGATTCAGTTGAATAGCTATGCGCCAAACAAGTTGGAATATAGCTACAATTCGACGGTGGCAGGAACAGTAATCTTCTCAGAAGTATATTATGCCAAAGGCTGGAATGCTTTTGTAGACGGAAATCCTGCACCACATTTTAGAGCCAATTACGTTTTACGCGGCATGAACGTGCCAGCAGGAAGTCACAAAATTGAGTTCCGCTTCGAACCTGAGTTGTACCATACAACCGAAAAAGTGGGCATGGCAGCATCTGGTTTGGTAATTCTATTGGCTTTGGGATTGTTGGTGATGGCGTTGAAGAAGAACAAATCTGTAAAGCAAGCCTGATCTGATGTGCGGAATTAGCGGCTTTTTTCAAACGGGCAGAACGCTCCAAGAATCACATTTAAAAGAAATGACCGACATTCAGGCGCACCGTGGGCCTGACGCAGCTGGTTATTACTTTAACGAAATATGTGGATTGGGGCATCGAAGGCTGTCGATTTTAGACCTTTCGGATGCTGCAAACCAGCCGTTTTGGTCGGCGGATGGAAAGGCTGTGATGGTTTACAACGGCGAGATCTACAATTACCAAGAGATCGCCGCTGATTTGGGCATGAAAATGCGCACCACGTCCGATACAGAAGTAATTCTTGAGGCTTTCCTAAAATGGGGACCAGAATGCGTGCACCGATTCAATGGAATGTTCGCTTTTGCAGTCTTCAAGCCCGAAACAAATGAGCTATTTCTTTGTCGCGACAGGATGGGCATCAAGCCTTTGTATGTCTATCATCAAGACGGAATTACGGCTTTTAGTTCAGAATTGAAAGGTATTTTGGCTTTACGTCCGAGCATCCGACTCAGTCTCGACAAAACCGCGGTGCGCGATTATTTGCATCTAGGATATGTGCCTGAACCACTAACTATTAGCCGTGAAGTAAAGAAGTTTCCTTCGGGTTCGTATGCCACCGTGAATGGAAAAGGTTTGCATATTAAGTCTTATTGGCAGCCAGAAGATCAGCTAAAATCTGAAGTCATATCCAACGAAGTTGAAGCCGAAAAAGAACTGCACGGTTTACTGCTTTCATCGGTTCGTTACAGGATGATTTCGGATGTGCCATTTGGGACATTCTTGTCGGGTGGTATAGATTCATCTTTGGTAACTGCTTTGGCGCAGAACCTGTCGGATAAGCCTGTTAATACATTTTCGATTGGATTTAAGGAATCGAAATTTAACGAGGCGCATTATGCGAAAGATGTGGCCAAGCATTTGAAAACGCATCACCATGAATTCATTGTGGGTGAGCAAGATGCATTGGAGTTGATCGATAAAATGACCGATGCTTATGACGAGCCATTTGCGGATTCATCGTCGCTTCCTACCATGTTGGTGTCGAAATTGGCGCGTAAACATGTTACGATGACCCTTTCTGGCGATGGCGGTGATGAGTTGTTTTTGGGTTATGGCTCGTATTTGTGGGCAGCTAGGATGTCGAATCCATTCATCAGAACCTTTAGAAAACCTATTGGGTGGTTGCTTTCGAAACATCCAGACAATCGCTTCAAGCGGGCTGCAAACCATTTCAAGTTTGAAGATGCGGACCGTTTGCGGAGTCATATTTTCTCACAGGAAATATACTATTACGCATCAACCGAGCTGGACGCCTTGTTAAAACCAGCATTTCGAGGAGGCTTTTCTTTTCATGAGGGAAAATTCCAAGAAAAATTGAAACGTAACCTCAACGTGTCGGAGCAGCAAGCATTGTTTGATTTACGGTTTTACCTGAAAGACGATTTACTCACCAAAGTTGATCGTGCAACCATGCAATTCAGTTTAGAAACCCGAGTACCGTTGTTAGATTATCGAATAGTTTCTTTTGCATTGAACCTCGATCCTGCCTTGAAAATGAAGGATGGAAAGAGTAAGTATTTGCTACGGAAGATCTTGTTTAAGTATGTGCCAGAAACGTTATTCGACCGTCCCAAATGGGGCTTTAGCATTCCGCTAGAGCGCTGGATGGAGAACGAATTGAGCTATTTAATTGATCAATATGCCTCGAGAGAAATGTGCGAAAAGCATGGTATTATTGAGTTCAATCGATTTAGTAAATACATACAGGAGTTTAAAAGTGGCCGAACTTACATGTACAACAGGATTTGGCAAGTTATTGTATTGCATAAATTGCTCGACAGAGTAAATCTTGCTCCGGCGCTTAGTTAAACATCGGAATGTGGTGACTCCTGTAAAATTGATTGTTAAATGCTTGATAACCAATCCGCCAACGCATTGTAGCCTCTTCGTTTAGGTGGTCTAAAACAGGTCTTCTATCGGTTAAAATGATGGCATCATCCACATTGATGCTATCGGAATCGATGTAACTATCTTGCACGTAAGGTGGAATGAAATCGTCGAAAGTATCTCTAGAATTTGAGGCCAAATAAATCATGTTGCTATTGGCTTCTGCATTACCGGTTGGGTAAAGTTCAACGTATAAACCCATGGCACGAATGGTTTTGTATAGCGATCGAGTACCCTTTCCAATATCGCCACGATAATAACCGTTTGCGTTGATCATAACAAGTCCACCGGGTTTGAGAATTTTCCTTGTACGATCGATGCTTTCGGCAGTGAAAACATGCGCGGGTGTTTCTTCGCCTCGAAAAAGATCAAATAAAATGAGGTCGTATTGTTCCTCGCAATGGTTGAGATAATGTCGGGCGTCGTCGCGAAATACACGAACAGAAGAATCGAGCCCGAAATAACTATGCGAAACTTCAATAATGCGTTGATCGAGCTCCACGGCATCGACAAGAATACCTTTTTGAGTGGCATCGCGGGCTATAACTCCGCCTCCAAGTCCGAGTACAAGCATTTTACTTCCCTTTGGGAATTTCCCTAAAATATCGCCAATTACATTGAAGTATTTGTAATCGTTGAATTTATCGTTTTTGGGATTGTAGGAAGTTTGAATAACACGGTTAACAAAGAGTGTGCGTTCGAATTCTTTCTTTCCATCTTTCAATACAGGGATTTCTGCGACCATGACCTGACCTAGAATTCCTTCCTTTTGGTAAAGTATGTTGATGCTTTGTTGTTGAATTTGAAGTTGCATGTAATGGTATCCGCAGGCCAAAAGCAAGGTAGCGCCAAGAATTCCAGGTTTTTGCCAACCGTGCCGAAAGATGAGAACCGACGGGATGATTCCAAGCACAAAACCAGTGATGATTGAGGGTAAAATGAGGCCAAAATTGGGAATAATGTAGAATCCGAACAAGAAAGTAAAAACGATACCACCCACCGTTGAAACGGTGTACACAATTCCAGCCCGCTTTCCGGCAGCTTCCATGGAGCCATCAAGATTGGCAACCATCAAAGGGGAAACCATTCCCATGCCGGTTACAGGTGGAAGAATAATGAGCACCGACGATAGAATTACTGCTTCGTGAAACTCAAAATAGTGAGCATAATTTAACACCCATTGTGCCGTAAAGGGCATGGCGATCATTAGAGCACCGCAGATGATGAGTACAGTTAACAAGATTTTATCGCGTTTTTCGTGCTGTGAAAGCGCTCCTCCTTGATAATAGCCTAAAGCAAGTGCGCCAAGTGTAACACCAAGTACCGAAGCCCAAACGAAGATTGACGAACCGAAATACGGCGCCATCATTCTTGCGCTGAGCAATTCTGTAGCCATTAATGAGCCGCCTTCTAAAAACGACATTGTGAGGAGAATTCTGTTATGACGTGACCATTTCATTTTCAAGTGGTTTACTTTCTTTCTGTTCCTCTAATTCACGCAATTGCCTAGCTGTTAAGCGAGATTGTTTGGCTTGATATTGAAGAATAAAAAGCATCGACAGAAAAAATGGGATTGCGGGGATTTTATATCGCACTAAAGCACCAAAATTGGCTGTTGTGATGCCGAGTGCAAAGGCGAAAAAGATGGAGAAAACAAAACAAAAAATCAAAACCGGATTGGCCGAAATCCTGATAAAAAATGCAGGCCCTAACATGAACAAGACTCTGAGTGTGAGTAAAATCATAAATGTATTTTCAAGTGCCGACATGAGCATGATTGGATTGGAAACATCCCACAAGAACGGCCTGAAAAGACCAGCAACTACAGCTACGGGAAACTTGCTAAGTAAGCTTCCAACTGAACCATCAAGTTCTCCAATAT
>CANHIS010000123.1 GCA_947460255.1 Bacteroidota bacterium | reverse complement strand
CATCCAGGATAAGAACCGCCATTGGTAATGGTTGCACCTAAAATAGAAAACGTATTTTTAATGGCATCTGCCAAATCTATTTTTTCACTATTGACCGAACTTCGGGTAAGACATTGGATAGTATAAGATCCATCGTTGACCAATACTCGCGCAATATTATTGGATGTTTGCACAAGTCCATCTATGTCAGGGCTCATTCTGTATATGCCATTAGGACATGCATAAATTAATTTAATTAATAAAGAAGCAAATGAAGAGTCTAATACATTCGATGGCAATGTTGCATCTTCTATCATAACCATTAAACTAGGATCGGTCGATAGATATTCTGCTTTATAAACTGCATTCATTTCTTCAATCACCTTGAATAATTGAACTTTTTGATCCATGCCCGAAACTATCACTGCTGAAGACTCACGTGGAATTGCATTCCGTAAACTCCCCCCATCGATACTATGAATCGCAATTTGCAATTCGTCTGTCAATCGATTCAATAATCGATTCATTAATTTATTTGCATTGGCTCTTCCACGATGAATATCGATACCAGAATGACCACCTTTTAATCCTTTTACACTTATTTTATAAGCAGATGAATTTGCTTTGACAGCGTTCGTTTGATAAGTACCCGAAGCTGTTACGTCAATACCTCCAGCACAACCAATAGTCAATTCATTGTCTTCTTCTGTATCCAGATTTAGCATAATGGTGGCATCTAATAAACCACCCTTAAGGCCTATAGCTCCAGTCATACCTGTTTCTTCATCGATTGTAAACAATGCCTCTAGTGGAGGATGTGGAATATCTGAAGATGCCAACAAGCTCATAATAGTTGCTACACCTATGCCATTATCGGCACCAAGTGTTGTTCCATTTGCTTTTACCCAATCGCCGTCTATATGCATTTCGATACCTTGTGTATCAAAATCAAATTGAGTCGATGCATTTTTTTGATGAACCATATCCAAATGACTTTGCAGGCATACTGTTTGTCTATTTTCCATACCTGCAGTCGCAGGCTTTTTAATTATTACATTACCCACTTCATCGACATAGGTTGCTAATCCCAAAGATTCACCAAATGCTTTAGCAAAAGCAATGACGCGATCTTCTTTTTTAGAAGCACGAGGTACCGCATTTAAATCAGCAAAATGATTCCAAAGTACTTTAGGTTCTAGTTGTCTTATTTCTTCGTTCATTGTTTATTTATTATAAATTGTAAAATTACAAAAACAAAGTTAGTTATCTATTTTTCATTCCTATCAATTCTACTTTGTACTTTCGCCCAAGTATAATCATCATGGGACATAATTTTGAAATGGTTGCCAAAACTCTATTTGGCTTTGAAGATTTATTGGCCGACGAACTCAAAAATCTAGGCGCATTGAATATTCAAAAAGGAATGCGTATGGTGAGTTTTGAAGGTGATAATGGTTTTATGTACAAGGCGAATCTAGGATTACGTACAGCTATTAAAATTCTCAAACCAATTCATCATTTTGAAGTAAAAAATGAAGACGACCTCTATCAAGGTATTTATAAAATAGATTGGCTTCGTTTTATGAGCGAAAATCAAACCTTGGCGATAGATGCTACTGTTTTTTCAGATTTTTTTAATCATTCCAAATATGTGGCCTTGAAGTGTAAAGATGCCATCGTAGATCAATTTAGATTTAGAAAAGGAACTCGCCCCAATGTAGATATAGACTCTCCAGACTTACGTATCAATATCCATATCCATCAAGATGAATGCACTGTTTCGCTCGATACGTCTGGGACATCATTGCATCAGCGCGGATATAAAACAGCCACTAACATTGCACCTATCAACGAAGTGTTGGCAGCAGGCTTGTTACTCCTTTCTGGCTGGGATGGGCAATGCGATTTCCTTGACCCTATGTGTGGCAGTGGAACCATACTAATAGAAGCTGCTATGATAGCATGTAACATTCCTGCTAATATTAATCGTCCTGAATTTGCATTTCAACGATGGGCCGATTGGGATGAGAAATTATTTGACACGATCAAAGCAGCCTTGCTGAAACGAACAAGAGAATTTCATTTTAAATTGCAAGGTTATGATACAAGCATGGCGGCTATTCGAAAAGCTCAACAAAACATTTTAAATGCTGGACTAGAAGACTATGTACAAATCTCTCTTCAGAACTTCTTTAGAGCGGGCAAATTTACTCAAAATCAATTACACATATTGTTTAACCCACCTTACGATGAACGTATCAGCGTTCAGACAGAAAGTTTTTATAAACAAATAGGCGACACGCTGAAACAACACTACGCGGGTACAAATGCATGGTTTATTACTGGCAACCTAGAAGCTTTGAAATACGTTGGATTGAAACCTTCGAAAAAAATAAAAGTATATAACGGAAGCCTTGAAGCACGACTCGTAAAATATGAAATGTATGATGGTAGTAAGAAAAGGAAAGAGTTATAATAAATTCAAGTCCAGATAATTTGCTTAACCTAACTGAAATTATTTTATTTGATAAAACAGAATAATGAATTTCACTAAAATCATCATTTCAAATTCATTCATAGAACTTCAACAGAAAGAAGATGCATACTCAAGATCATTGAGCTACAGCGATCGCATTCGACTGACAGTTGAAGTGATTAAACAAGTTTATAAAAAAGAACTTATAGAAAATAAAAAAACCAGGAAAATAAACTTTATAAAAAAAGGATGAATATTTTCATAAAAGAGTGTATTGAAACACTGAAAGAATAAATGACCAAGCTGACATTGAAGAATTAAAATGAATTAATAAAATGTAATACAAACATTCCAACAATTATTCATTCTTTTGGTGGAAATCTTCTTTAAATAAGGATTACTTCATAAACTGCAATAATCATATATTTGCTATTCCAAAAATACATTAAAGGGTTTCAGTAATTGAAACCCTTTATTCATTAACACAAACGAATACATGTCTTATTTAAATTCGCTGAAAGAACTTATTAATACGCTCAATTGGAGCAAAGAGTTGTTGGTGGAAATTTTTGAAAAACGTAAACAGTTTGCCTATAAATATGACCATGCCATTGAATTGTTACCTGAAGATAAAATTGAGATTCTGATTAGCAAACATATCTTAAGCAGAAATGGCAGCTATTTGGAAATTGAGGATCAGTTTCAACAATTTTTTGAACAAATTTTAGAAGTTAATGAAGAAATCAATACCTCTTACATTAATGAAAATATTCAGCAGGTTAAGCAACTCATCAATTATTATTTACAAGAAAATAATGAGCATCGAAAATATACTTACCTCAAACAAATTAAGGCATCGCTTCGCAAAATTAGACGCATTACCTTACGTAATGTAATTGACTTAAACCGTAATATTGAAAATGCTTTTAAGACCGAACCTAACTACGGAATTAAAATTGCTAAACTTGAATCATTTGATGATAAACGAAGAACGGTTTATCAATTAATAGAACAGACCGATAAATTGGTTACTGAAGATGAAATTACGTTTTTCACCACAGCGTTAGATGAAGAGTTGAAACAAGTGGTAATTATTTTAAGAGCACAATTGACTGAAAGTCGCCATAATTTAATAGAAACCCAAAAGCAAATTATTGAGTATTTGAATCAAGTAAAATACCAAAGTAGTGTGCAAGAAAAAATTAAGCAAATCAAGTATTTGAAAGATCAATTTGAGCTAAAAGCCAAAACAAATTTATCGAGTATCTTGAAAGAAAAAAATGATGTGATGTTTGAAACACGTCCTGTTTATCCATTAAAAATGTCGTTAGATTATTTACAAACCGATGATGGTAGACAACAAATAGAAAAAGTTTATAGCAAGCTAAAAAAAGGCAAAAAGAATGTAATGCAAATTGCAGAAAGTATTGCCAGTGATGATTTATTGCCTCAAACCGAAACAGAAATTTTCATTGATTTAGAAGAATTGAAACGAGGCTTTAATGCATCGAGTAGACACTTATTTAATTTCGTAATGGAATATAAATATCCACGTGAAGTTAACTATGAAGAGAAGATAACTATTTTCTGTCAAATGGTTTCCATTTTTGAAAATGAATTGGAAATTAAAGACAATTATCAACAAGATGAGCAAATTGAATATGCTATTGTAACGACTAAAAATTAATTTAAAAAAGATTACTAATTAAAATACATGCAAACGAGTAATAAATATACAGCTGATATTTTTGAACATTTAAGTAAGGGGAAATTTATTTGCAGTAATAGTGTAGAGATGAATAACAGCAAATTATATAATGTGGTAGATGAAGATTTCGACCGATTATATAATTATTTTTTAGCCATAGGATTTGTGTTAGAACGTGGTGATGAATATTTTTATTTTTCACGACCAGAAACAAAAGCAACGCTAGAAAGCAAAATAGAACAAGCCTATAAATGGGTGGATGTCGTTGATTTTTTCATGAGTTTTGACAATGGTTTTGCACCAGGTTTTCGTTTTACGTCTTCTGATGTGCAACAACAAGTGAAGGTAGATGCCAACCTAAAAGACAAATTGGAAATCATGAAACGAATGACAGGTGAAGGCAGTTATGCAGAACGAATCAACAGCCTGATTAAAAGTCAGTTGGTAACACCTGGCTATGCCGAATTAGAAAACGAATTGAGTAATCAATACAAAGTGATGTCGTCGTTCAACTATATTAAACAATTAATTGTAAGCATTCAAATACAAGAAGAAGTAGCAAATGAGATTCCTGAATAAAGTTATATTTATAAATAGTGCGACCATCCAATATGCTGAAGTAATGGTAGATGGTAATGTGCATTTAATTGGTACGCAAGGTGTGGGTAAAAGTACCTTGCTTCGTGCTGTGTTGTTTTTTTACAATGCCGACACATTGAAGTTGGGCATTAGTAAAGAAAAGAAAAATTTTGCCGAATATTATTTCCCTTATCAAAATTCATTTTTGATTTATGAATTGACGAATGAAATTGGAAACTATTGTATAGTGGCATTTAAAAGTCAAGGCAAGGTTTGTTTCCGTTTTTTTGATGCAGGTTATAAACGTGAATATTTCGTAACAGAAGATGGAAGAGCATTTGAGAAATGGGAAGACATCAGAGCTAATTTAGACAAAAACAAAATTGATTATACTCGTAAAATTGATCGTTATGAAGAGTATCGTGATATTTTATATGGCAATAATGAAATGGGCAAAAAGGAATTTGTAAAATATGGTTTGTTGCAAAGCAAGCAATATCAAAACATTCCAAGAACGATTCAAAATGTATTTTTAAATAGTAAGTTAGAAGCTGAATTTATTAAGCAAACCATGATTATGTCGTTGAATGAAGAAGACGTTCCAATTGATTTGCAAAGCTATACGCATCATTTAAAAGGCTTCGAAAGTCAATTAAATGATATTCAAAAATACAAAGAACCACATATTGGCATTCAGGCTGAATCGGTTGTAAAAAACCATTTGGCCATTAAACATTTGGAATCTGAAAAAAATAAATTTTCATTGGAAATGGCTTATGCCTCAGCCAATGTGAATCGTGGTATTCCAAAATTGCAAGACAAAAAAGAAAAACTCGAAGCAGAAATAAATGCTTTATTGGATAAAATTGAAGGCACCGAAACTCGTCATAGAAACAAAGTAGATAAACTAAAAGGCGAAGTAAGTGTATTGGAAAACGACATCAAAAAAGCAAAAGAAAAATCGGATTATTACAGCACCATCAATATTGAAAGTATTATTGAACGTGTCAATAAGAAAAATGATTTAGACCAAGAAACCGAAAAACTAACGAAAGAAAAACATATTTTAACTTTGCAGTTTGCAGAGGTAACTACAAAATATGAAAGTTTATTTAAGTCGTTAGAGCAGTCTGTTAAAAGTTTTGAGCAAATAAAAAAAGAAGAGGAACTCGAACACAAAGAAAATGCCACTTCACAAAAAGAAGAATTCTTAAAACAAAAAGAAAAACGCATTGTTGATATTAAACAACAAAACGAACAAGGCATTCAGCAAGCAAAAGAAAATGTAGAACAACAAAAAACGAATTTGCAACAAGAAAAAATTCGCAAGGCAACTATTACCCATCAACGTTTTTTAGAAGAAGAATTAGAGAATGCTAAAAATGATATTTCAAAATATGAGTTGGCAATAAAAGAAAATGCTAATGAATTAACCTTTTTGAAAAATCAAATTGAAACCCTTCAAAAACAAATTGAGTTAGAAGAAAAAAGCATTAAGCAACACACACAACGTGAGCAAGAACGCTTGTTACAACAAATCACTTCGTTACAAAAAGAAGAAATTTCCATTACAGAAAATTTAAGCAAAAGTGAAAATGCATTGTATGGTTGGTTGAATAATAATAAGAAAGGTTGGGAAAATACCATTGGTAAAATTGTGAGCGAAGAGGTATTATTCAACACCGATTTATCGCCAGAAATGATAGACGAAAGCAACTCTTTGTTTGGCATCCATATCAATACCGAAGATTTACCGGTGAAGGTAAAAACCTTGGCACAATACAAAGCCGACTTAAAACGCATTCAAACGACCATAGCAAAATTCCAGAAAGAACATAACGATTTGCAAGCCGATGAAACTAAAAAGTTAGATGCTTATTTAAAGAAACATCAACCGTTGGTGAAGCATGCAAAAGACAGTTCGAAACAATTAAACTATAAGCAAGAACAAGATACCATTCAATTACAACAAGCTAAATTCAATTTAAAAGATTTAGAATTAAAAGCAAAAGAAGAAAAACAAAAAGAAGTTTCAAGAGTAGAAGCCTCTATTGCCAAAGCCAATGAAACCCTTATTCAAGCACAAAATAATTTGTTGACATTAGAAGAAGAATTGATCAAACAAATTAAAAGCAAGGAACGTGAATATGCTAAAAACGTAGCACAAATTGATGCTCAATTAAAAAATGAATTAGAGGCAATTTATGTTAGCATGAAAAGCCAACAACATCAATTTGAATTAGAAAAACACGATTTAGATATTCAGCAACAAGAAGAATTGGCAGGTAAAGGAGCGAACACCGATAGACTTTTTGTGATTAATGAAAAATTGAAATCAATGAATTTTGAATTGAAATTTATTGATGACAATAGAGACAAAGTCACTGCTTATAAAATTGATAAAAAAGAATTATTAGACAAAGCTGACAACTTTAAAGCACAAAAAGCCAACCTCGAAAAACAAGTCAATTTAGAAGATGAAAAACATCGCATTGCGAAAGAAAAAATAAATGCTGACATTAAAGAAACGCAAATTTTAATTACAGAAATTACGCAAAAATTAAGACAGCAAGAAGACGACATCAAAGCCTATTATAATTTCCTTCAGTCGGAGGCATACCTAAGCATTCATTCGGCTTACCACGAAGAAAAAGAAATCTATAAAAACACAAAATCGTGTAAGTCTTTAATAGACGACATTTCACGATGTTATTATACCTCTATCAAACGATTAGATGATTTAAAAGAATCAGCTAATAAGTTCTTAGGCAATTTCTCTATCGATAATATTTTCAAATTCAACAACAACTTAACCGACAAACATTCTTACCAACAATTTGCCGAAGAACTCAACGAATTTATCAGCAATAGCAAAATTGAAGAATACGAAAAACGTGTGAACGAACGCTTTGCTAATGTGATTAGTTTGGTAGGAAAACAAACCAACGATTTGATGAGCAAGACAGGCGAAATTCAAAAAGTCATTGCCAACATCAATAAAGATTTCGACAACAAAAATTTCGTTGGAGCCATTCGTAAAATCGAATTAAGAATAGATGACAGTGCCAACAAAGTGGTTCAATTACTCATTCAAATAAAACAATTTAACGACGAACATACCTTCGACATTGGTGGACTTAATTTATTTAGTTCGGTAGACAATGCCAGTAAAAATAAAAAAGCAGTGGAGCTTTTAAAACATTTAAGCAAAGCCATTTCAGATTACAAAAAAGACACCATTGCCCTATCCGATTCGTTTGAGCTGAAATTCAGAATTGAAGAAAATCAGAACGACACAGGCTGGGTTGAAAAACTATCCAATGTGGGATCCGAAGGAACCGATGTTTTGGTAAAAGCCATGATTAATATTATGTTGCTTAATGTATTTAAAGAAGGAGCCAGTAAGCGCTTCAAAGATTTCAGATTACATTGTATGATGGATGAAATAGGAAAACTACATCCAAACAACATCAAAGGAATTTTACAATTTGCTAATGACAGAAATATATTGTTGATCAATGGTTCGCCAACTGAAACCAATGCATTAAACTACAAACATATTTACAAATTAGAAAAAGACGCAAAGCGAAATACTAGAATTAAACGAATTATTAGTCAGTTGAATTAATAGCACTCAAACCTCCACATTATGTTGGAGGTTTTTTTTTGATGTCGAAGTCTTTTTCTTTGTGCATCGACAATGGGGATAGCACTAGGCAACTATTTAACTTTTTGAGTCACTATATCTTATATTTCATGAATCAAACAAAAGATTTTAGAATAGATTTTTTTAACTATAAAATAAAATGATCAACAAAATCCATATTAGCACAAATATAGATAGTGATTGATTTATATATATTTCCTAAATAGTAGAATTAGTTTAATTACATTTGAAATAAAAATTAATCATGGGTTTTAGTTACAACATTCTTTTTAATGGCAAATTAGAAGTTTCTGAATTATCAGAACCTAGACATGATGGTGTTATAAATTTTGCATACTGTGAAGTTAAAGATAAGAACATTATTGATCTAGAAACAAATAATAGGCATATAATAAATCCTGATGACTTTTCTAAGATGCTTAATAGAAAAACATTTTTAAATTATTTAAAAGTAACTATAACTGGAAATAATGTAAAAAAGGGAGATTTGATAGAAGTATTAATAAAAGATGTTTTTGGAAATATTAAAGTTTTTACACAAGTAGAAATTAAAGGAAGTTGTTTATCATTAAATCGACAAAAGGTTGTAGATAAAGCAAATGATTTTATAAAACAGCAATTAATTGAAATCAAAAAATTAAAGCTTTAAATAATATTATTATCTCAACCAAACTTTTGTCGAAGTATCGTAATTGGAATGAGGAAAATAAAAGTATGAAACTACCACTACATATTGCAAAAAGTTTGAAGATACTTTTTGAATCAGAAATTAAAATTCCGAGTTCTGCAATGAAACATGTAGTAATAACCAACATGTTAGAAGATGGCGTGTTGAATAAACATCAAATCAGTAATTCAAAAGCATTTATTTATTTGAAAAATAAAGAAACACTGTGTGCTTATTTGCAAAATAATTTTGGCATCAATGATTTGAATGAATATATAATTGGTTTAGAAAATGATGAGCTCAATAGAAGTGAGTCAGCAACTATTTCAAGCGATTCAAAATTAAAATCAATCAGAACATTCAAAGGTTTTTTAGTAAATAGCTTTGAACCCATTCAAGCTATATTAAACAATGATAAAACTATTATTCATCCTCCCAAAGGAAGTTATGTTTTCATTAGTGATATTGAACATT
>CANHIS010000122.1 GCA_947460255.1 Bacteroidota bacterium | reverse complement strand
CTTGGTGGCACCAACCAACGGAGCCTTGAGTCAAGCACCGAACGAAGTTCTTGATTGGAGTATACTTTCAGGGATTACTAACTACGACTATCAGTGGGATACCACTGCCAACTTCAACTCACCTTTACTTAATTCGGCATCCATTTCCGGAGGAACTTCGCAAGTAACAACTTCAAATCTCCGTTTCGGAACTACCTATTTCTGGAGAGTTAGAGGGCGTCATACGGTAGACACAACCCAATGGTCTGCAGTAAGATCCTTCACCACGGTCGATCAGATTTTCTTGACTGCACCCTTGAACGGGGCGACTAACGTATCTGCGAATCCTGTTTTGGATTGGTCGCTATTATCAGGCATTTTGAATTACCAATATCAAATTGATACCGTAATTACCTTCTCAAATCCTACATCAGGAATTATTGGATCAGGCACATCACAAGCAACTGTTACAGGCTTGCTCAACCAAAGAATTTACTATTGGAGGGTTCGTGCTTGGCATGCTGCTGATACAACAAATTGGTCATTGATAAGATATTTTGGTGTTGGTGTTAATTCGATTGTGGCGCCACTTTTCACACAGGTTGGACCATATTGCAGTGGATCATCAATTCCATCACTGCCCTCGTCCTCTACTAACGGCGTTACGGGCACTTGGTTTCCAGCAATTAACAACACGGCAACTACGACATACTTTTTCACGCCGAATAGCGGTCAATCAGCAGCTGCAACAAGTATGACAATCAGCATCAGACAGTCGAGCGCGGCAGTGGATGTTAAATCGGCATGTATTAGCTTTGAGTGGATCAATGGAATTACGTACACCCAGAGCACGAATTCGCCAACATTTATATTAACCAATGCGGCAGGATGCGACAGTTTGGTAACGTTAAACTTAACAATTTCGCCGCTTAACCTTGATGTACAACCTGTTAGTGAAACAGTTGTAGAGAACAGCGAAGTGATTTTCACCGTTAATTCGAACACATTTGGCGCAAGCTATCAGTGGCAAACCGATACGGGCAGCGGCTTTGTGAATATTTCAAATGGCGGTCAGTACAGCGGCGCTACTAGCAATACGCTCACAGTACAAGCAATTACGCCCAACAATAACAACCAATTGTTTCGCTGCTTAGTTTCAACAACATCGTGTTCAACCACCTCTGAAGTTGCCACATTGTTTGTAGAAGAAATAGTTGGAGTGGATGCATTAGCCACGGATGTGAAAATCTATCCAAATCCAACTACTGATCATATTTCCATACAAGCAAATGCTGGCTTGTTGGGAAGCGTTTATCAGGTTTACAATTCAACTGGAAAATTGATTTTATCGGGCAATATTCAATCAAAATTGCAATTAATTTCTCTTCAAGAATTTCCAACTGGAATGTACTTATTGACCATTGATAAACAAAGGAATCTATCATTTAAAATCGTGAAGAATTAACGCATTAATTGCGCTAGAATTAATTGTATTGATTGTTTAACAAAAAACATTGTTGCGTTTTGATCTTAGATTGATTTCTTTCCGCAACAATGTTTTTTTTTAAAAATAATTTCTAATGGATATTAATCCAAACTTCCCTATCACTTCTATTGTCTTCTAGCAATAATGGCGAATTTTACAACCCTTTTCACCGATTTAAAACAATAAGTATGCAGCTAAAATTAAAGATCATACTTATTGGAATTTTGATCACCAATCCAATCATCCAAACTCTTAATTGTCAAAGTAATATTCCAACAATTAAAATTGGAAAACAGTTATGGATGGCTGAAAACCTTAATGTAGAAACGTTTAAGAATGGCGATATTATTCCAGAAGCAAAAACCAACGAGGAGTGGGAAAAAGCCTATAAACAGGGCAAACCTGCTTGGTGTTTTTATAACAATGATCCGAAAAACGAACAAAAATTAGGTAAGCTTTACAATTGGTTTGCAGTAAACGATGCGCGCGACATTGCGCCATTTGGCTTTCACACCCCCAGCAAAGCAGAATGGGATAGCTTGGTAGCACATTTAGGCGGGCAGCCAGTGGCGGGTAAAAAATTAAAGAGTACGAATGGATGGCCCAATAACGGGAATGACACGAATGAAAGCGGTTTCAATGGACTTCCTGGAGGCTTCAGATGGTACAATGGCTATTTTTGTGATGAGTTAAAATTTGGTCATTGGTGGACTTCCACACCGCTTCCACCGATGTATGCTTGGCAGTATTACTTACTATTTTCAGACGATGCTATTGGATTTTACAGTTTAGATATTGGCAAAGGCACTGGCCTATCGGTGCGCTGCATTGCAGATAAATGAATCCATGAATAAAGAGAATTTCATTATGGGTCTAATTTTAAATATGATTTAATCCAACATTAAAATTACATTCCTTAAATCGCTGAGTAAATTATTAAGGGCGTTACGTCCTCTCAATTATCGCCAATTAAAATACTGCGGGTTTATTTTGACGTTGATTTTTTGGGAATATCATAGTAACAACCAATTACGAGAAAATCACGTCCTGTTTCGTCATTAATTTTATAGTCGAATTGATGTAGATAACCAATTTGAAAAGTTGTTGTTTGGGAATGCTTATAGTTGAATGCGAACAACAATCTATTGCGTTCGAAAAAGGGCTCATTGTCAGTGAAAAATATTTCATCACTGATACTAATTTGATAGGGTTTATCGCCATTTTTCTCTTTGCCAAATGGGTAGGAAATACCGAGTCGATATCTAAATCTGTTACGATATCCATTTTTTGCAAATCTAAACTCTGCTCGATATCGCTGCTCAATCTTTAAAGAGCCTATTGATTGAAGTAAAATTAATTGAGGCCAAAGCCTGAACTCGTCATTGTTTTTTGGTAAAACAAAATTTCCGCCTTCTTTGTATGTTTGATAGCTGCCGGAGCCCAATGTTAACTTTACATCTTTGTTTACTTTGTAGTTTATACCTCCTTTGTATTCGTAGTAATGGAAGTTACTGTAAAACTTTAAAGAGCGTAATTGAGTTTCCGCAAAAAAGCTTATTTTCTTAGAATGCTCATATTTAAAATTTAGAATATTCCATGTACCAAGTTCAATGGTTTGTGCAGATGTAATTTTTGTAAAAAGTAAAAAGGTGAATATTGTGGACAGAATTTGTTTCATTGCTTTTTAATCATAGTTTTTCAAATCCGTCCAAGACGTTTTAAAATAGGTAAAAAACGAGAGTTGATCTGGATAAAATCAGATGTGGTCAATTTGCTAATCAAAAACCAACTCCGGCATGAAGATCATATTATTTGCTCAGATATTCCAAAAAATCAAGCAAGATTCTTTCAATAAACTTGCAGAAAGTTTGGATCCAACAAACATAGTATAAACTCAAAGAAGCGTGCTCGTAATTTGTAACTCTATCAAGATAAAATACTTAAATAGCCAAAACTATATCTATTTCCAAAGTCAAAAAACTTTAATATTACAATTGTGTTAATAATATAAAGTAATATCTTCACTACTTGTAAATCAATTCAGAGCAAAACCAAACAATAATTTTGCATTAAAATCCAATTTTTCTTAGCATTTAAAATCTCTCCTTTGACCAATGAATAGGCTTAAAAAATCACATTTATTCATTCTTTGTTTGATCATATCCAGTTCTATCTTTCCCCAAAAGCAAGCCAATGTTTGGCATTTCGGTGATGGTAATTCTATCGACTTTAGCAGCGGCGAGCCGGTTGAAGTTTCGGGTAGTGCCAATGCTTCTTATGAAGGATCTGCCTCGTATTGCGATTCTCTAGGAAATATATTGTTCTATTCCAATGGTGGCGGTTATCCTAACATCGCTAACTCTGGAAATATCTGGAATGCTTCTAATCAGTCTATTTATGATATGCAAGGAGTAGAAGGTGGTGGATATAGTGCCATGCAATCATCGGTTTTTATCGAGGCTCCTGGCGAGCCTGGAAAATATTATCTTTTCACAATGGAGGAAGTGGAGTACCTGTTAGATATTTCTGATTCTGTCAATAATGCACAGCCCCTTGGACGAGGTTTAAGTTACTTTAAAATAGATCGATCGCTTAATAATGGCGCAGGAGGAGTTACAGAAACTGAGAGCGTTTATTCCCCTTCTTATGAAGGTCTTTGTGCAGTTAAGCATACAAATGGCGACGATTATTGGATTCTCATTCATCAGGATACATCTGGAATAGGGGTTTATAGTGTCACCTCAGCAGGAGTGCAGCTTTCTTCTGTTTTTAGCATCCCTGAAGGCACATTTTATAACATAAAGGCATCGCCAGATGGAAGTAAATTATTTGTTTTTCTCAATGATGGTTCACAAACAATGGGCTTGCTATTACAATTTGATCCAGCTACAGGTGTCATTTCAAATCCACAAGAATTACCTGGGGCTTTTTATTATGAATTTTCTCCAAACAGCAGATATCTTTATTTGGCAAACAGCAACGCAATCGGTCGTTACGATTTAAGCAGCAGTAATATCGCTTCATCATATACATCGTTATTCGATTTATCTACCATCGATGAATTTTCATTCGTATCCCAAATGCAGCTAGGTCCAGATGGTAAGCTATATGTTTTATTTTTAGAAAACTTTGGTGAGGTTGGAAACGCATTTAATACATTGAACCGCATTTCTTGCCCTAATACTGAAAATCCGGTTTTTGAATATAATGTGATAACATTCATAGAAAGCCCTAGTTCTGTTAATTTCAACCTGGGCATTTTCAATGGTCTACCCAATTTCCCAGCTTGGATTTTCGAAAACGATGATCAACTCAGCGTTTCACTCGGACCTGAGCAACTTCAGCTTTGCGAAAATCAGTTTCCGTTTACACTCAATGCACAAAATCCTGGAGCGAGTTATCTCTGGTCAACAGGTGCCACATCCCAAACAATCCAAATCAATCAAGCAGGTGAATACTGGGTTCAAGTTACCGGACCATGCGGGATTGGAACCGATACCATCACCATTTCGCCCTGCTCAGCAACATCAGAATGCCTAGTGTTTGAGCCAACGGGTGCGAATCAAACCTGGACAGTTCCTGCTGGTGTTGATAGCATATTTGTAAAAATGTGGGGCGCTGCAGGTGGTGGCGGACCTGATTCTTTAAATAATGCTGGCGGCGGCGGCGGTTACACCGAATTTAGTTTGCCAGTAACTACAGGTGATGTTTTACAAATAGCAGTTGGAACTAGCGGTCAAAAAGCAATTGGAAACACAGGAGGCAACGGAGGTTGGCCCGAAGGTGGCGACGGTGGCGACGGAAATCGCAACGAACTAAACTTTGGAATTCCTACTGATGTAGGAGGCGCTGGCGGTGGTGGCGGGAGAACAGAAATTAGAATAACAGGAAGTATTAATCAACTTTTAGCTATTGCAGGCGGAGGTGGCGGTGCTGCATACAACCGCGCTGGAGGAGCTGGAGGCGGACTTCAAGCTGAATATACCACAACGTCTAATGAATTTGCACTTAATGGATTTGGAGGCTCGCAAACAACAGGTGGAGCACCGGCTAACAATGCATTTTGCCCTAATCCAATTTCTGGACAAGCTGGATCTTCTTTAGCTGGCGGAGATGGTGCAAATGATGTTGCTGAACCAAACACAGGCGGAGGTGGAGGTGGCGATGGATATTTTGGCGGCGGAGGTGGTAGTAGTAACGATGGATGTTTTGGCGTTGGCTCAACAGGTGGTGGCGGAAGCGGTTATTTATGTGAAACTTGTCCGGGACTTTCTGGAAATACGTTAACTGGCGACTTTTTTGGTGTACCAGCAAATTCATCGGATCCTTTACTTAGCAGCTATCCTGGAACTGCGACAGGAGTTAATAATACCAATGGAGGTGGTGGATTGGTGCAAATTTGTTTCACTTCATCAAACGATTGCCTTCCTGTGTCTTTAAGTTTAACTCAGATTTCATGTGGATCATATACTTCAAACTCAGGAGTATTATACACAACAACAGGCACATACACCGAAATATTTCCGGCCGAAAATGGTTGCGACACAACATTAACCATCAATTTAACCATTAATCCTGATCCCCAATTAGTAGTAACCGTTCAACCAACTGGATGCGATAATGCCAGCGGAACTGCCGCAGTTACTGTAGTTCAAGGTACGCCTGGCTACACTTATTTATGGACGCCCGGAGGAAGCACATCAGATTCGATAAGTGGGCTATCATTTGGGAATTACACTGTTTTAGTGACTGATGGCAATGGATGCACTGCGGTTGGCCCCGGTAATGTTGAAATTGAGCCAGGTCCTCAAATTTCTGCAGAGCCTGAAAATGCTACCATTACAGCTGGAGATTCCATTCAAATTACCGCAACCGGAGGCCTCACTTACATTTGGTCACCATCAGGAGGATTGAGTTGTAACGACTGCGCCTCCCCTACTGCATCACCTCAGGTTACTACAACCTACACCGTTACTGGTTTTGATGCAGCAGGATGCCTAAATACAGCTTTAGTCACAATTACAGTGGAAGAGCGTTGCGGTGAAGTTTTTATCCCAACTATTTTTTCTCCTGATGGAAGTGGTCCAGTTCAGAACGAAACTCTCTGTATTGAAGGAAATTGCATCAAAGAACTGGTGTATGAAGTTTACAACCGCTGGGGACAACAAATCTTCAGAACAGAGTCTATTGATTCATGCTGGGACGGCACATTTAACGGAAAATCAGTGGATGCAGGTGCTTATGTCTACAAAGCTGTAATCATACTGAATGACGGCACAACCAAAGAAGAATCAGGCATTATCACATTAATCAAGTAAATCAGGCAGTCATGAAATTTAAATCAACAATTTTCTCACTATTCGGAATCTGCTTGTCGAACCTGATTGTTTCTCAGGATATCCACTTTTCACAAATGGAGTTTTCTCCATTAGCCATAAATCCTGCTTTAGCTGGTGCGAACCACTCATTCCAAGGAATTGTGAACTACAGAAGTCAATGGAATAGTGTTGCGCAGCCATTCCAAACCTCTGCAGCTTCTTTTGATGCTCGATTGAACAAATCGGCCAAATCAAGAAATGGTTATTTGGCAGCTGGAGTATTTTTCTTTAGCGACAATGCTGGTGAACCAAGAATTTCAACAACAAACATCAATTTGAATCTTGCCTATCATTTGGTGCTGGGAAAGAAAAGCACCTTCGGCTTGGGTATTTATGGAGGTTACGGACAAAGGGCAATGGTTTCGCCTACTGGCAGATGGGCAACGCAATATGATGGTTTTTCATATGACCAATCAGTGTCGAGCGGAGAAACCTTTACGAATCTCAGTTTTAGTTACATCGATGCAGGGGCTGGACTTTTATACACTTATGGAAGTAACTCAGGGTACATCAGCCAAAATAAAACAAGGAAATTCAATATTGGCTTAGCTGCTTATCATCTAAATCAGCCTAATCACTCTTTTGTTGGAGATGGGAATGAGGTGCTTCCTATTCGCATTTCAGCTTTTGCAAATGCAGAAATCGGTATCCAAAATACCACAAGTGCATTTATGCCAGGACTTTACTATCAAAATCAAGGTTCTGCATCACAAATATTTCTAGGCAGTTACTACAAACTCATTTTCAATGGTGGATCAAAATATACAGCTTATGAAAAACCATTTTCTTTATCAATTGGTTTGTTTGGTCGTTGGCAAGATGCATTTGTGGGAAAAATGCTAATCGAATGGGACAACTATTCGATGGGAATGAGTTACGACATCAACACTTCTAGTTTATCGTCGGTTTCGAACTTTAGAGGTGGTTTCGAAGTATTTCTGCGCTACAGCATGCTAAGAAAAAAATAGAATAATTTTAATTCAACCTACTTAAATTGAATTATTGAGAATTGGAAATACAAATTTAAAGACATCCATTTATACTCCCTGCTTTTCTAACTAAAAAAACAGGGAGATATTAATGGGTATTAAAAATTCAGCAATAATTTACTATCTCTAAATAAATACATTTATGATTACATAAATCAACTTAATAATTCCTAACTAAAACAGCAATAAATTGTTAAGAGAAACTGAACTAAAACCGATTATTCATGGTTTAATTAATGCATCATCTTACAGTTTGGTTATTGTATAGATTCAAATTAAATAACAATCGAAATGCTTGATTTATTTTTCAACGCACTGTGTAGTTGAATTTTAAAACAATATTGCCATTTGTTATTGAAATAAAATTTGAACTTCCTTGAGTAACGGGATTGAAGGTTCCTGAAGCGATCGTTTCTGGAGAAGTAAGCAAATCATCATCAATTAATTGGTACTTCCATTCTGCATTGGTGAATTGAATGCTACTTGAAGGTGTTAAGGTAGCTGTAGATGCATCGTTTCTAATATCGGTGGAGAAGTCGAATCCCGAACTTGAGCTTTTACCAAAGTTCATTCTTAAATCCGGCCCAGTTCCATCAATGTCCCATGGATCGCCATTGGGATTGCTGTCCGACACCCCTAAAACGTCAATAGTTGAAGAGTAACGGAATAAACAACCAGAATTTTTCTCCGCACCAGAGTCGTAATTGTTCCCATTTATATCTGTACAGCCTTCTTTTTTCGCGCATCCCACAGTGCCCAGAAGTGCTGCTGCGAAAATGAATAAAACTAATTTGCTATTTTTCATTTTAAATCTTTTTTAACTTTATTTAATTAATTATCGAATGGCAAACCTACAGTCTTTCTTATCGCCAAACATTACACCAATGATTAAGTAAATTGTAAGATTCGCACATTGTAACAGATAACAACTATGATCAAGCAATCTGCGGAGTTTACAATTAACTTTTTTAGGATTGAGAAAGAACTTGACATAACTAAAAATTTAGATGAATTTCTGTGATCCAAATATCTAATCATATTTAACGCTCATTCTTCTTAACTTTCCCACATGAAAAACTTCACCTCGCCCCTATTTATTTGCCTATTGGCTTGTATAGTATTTCTTGGATTTGGTTGTGGCGTTGGCACGGACAATAGTGCTGTAGAAGCAGATAGTGTTTTAGTTGATACTCTGCAAACAGTTGATGCCACAACAGAACCAACAAAAATAATATTGATAGCCGGAGCGCTTGAAATAGGCATACCAAAAGAATTACAGGTGAAATCACGTAAAAATGGAGCAACTGAAGACAGTCTCTTTTTTGAGGTTGAAATGGGCATCAATCCTATGGATTTAGAATTCGACATGCTAACATTCAAAGACGAAAACCTGAGTCTTGAGCAAATGGAAGAACAATCTCTTTACTTAAGCGATGAGGGCAAAACATACGAACATGAATCGGGGAAAAAGTATCGCTCCCAATGGTATGCATTGCCCTATGTTATGGAAAGAAAATTCCGACTAACAACATATAAAGACGACAATGATTTTTCGACATTAGAAGATGATGCAAAAGCAAATGGATACAGCGACTTGGTAGAAAACCTATTGTTGTCGGCATATACAAACCGTTACTATGTGCGTTTGAAAACCGAAGATTCTGGAAAACCTAGAATTTTTATTATGGTATTGGACTTAATCATAGGCTGTTAAAATTGCT
>CANHIS010000121.1 GCA_947460255.1 Bacteroidota bacterium | reverse complement strand
TGGGACGGTCTTCTACTGGTTTGGTGAAAAGCTGAAGTAAGTAACCTTGATCGTCGCGATCAATTAAGATGTTTAAGCGGCGCACTTCTTCGAAATCCTCTTCGATATGTCCAACACGGTCCAATAAATCATCGTAATAGGTGTCGGGTACTTGAAGAAATTCTATGCCTCTGCGGCGAAGTTCTTCAACTGTTTCAAGGATGTTATCGGTTGCAACAGCAATGTGTTGTACGCCTGGTCCGTGATAAAAGTCGAGGTATTCTTCAATTTGAGATTTCTTCTTCCCTTCTGCAGGTTCGTTAATCGGAAACTTAACAAATTCATTTCCATTGGCAACAACTTTCGACATTAAGGCCGAATATTCGGTGGAAATGTCCTGATCGTCGAACGAGATAATCACTCTAAAGCCAAGTACTTCTTCGTAGAATTTCACCCAGGTGTTCATTTCTCCCCAGCCAACATTCCCAACACAATGGTCGATGTATTTCAAACCAACTGATTGCACAGGCGTTTTTGACGTCATTGCAGTATACCCCGGCATAAATGCACCTTGGTAATTCTTTCGTTCAACAAAGGTGTGCACCGTATCGCCATAAGTGTGGATAGAAGCTGTACGAACCTCTCCGTGGGCATCTGTTTTGATTTCAAGCGGAGCGTATTGTTTGGCGCCTCGCTTGAGGGTTTCTGCCAATGCTTTTTCGGCGTCGTCAACCCACAAAGCCAAAACTTTCACGCCATCACCATGTTTTTTAACGTGTTCAGAAATAACACTTTCAGGCTGAAGAGATGCGGTGAGCACCATGCGGATCTTGCCTTGCTGCAAAACGTAAGAAGCTCGATCTTTTACGCCTGTTTCTGGACCAGCGTAAGCGATTACTTCGTATCCCCAAGCACTTTGGTAGTAGTAAGCCGCCTGTTTGGCATTGCCTACATAAAATTCAACGTAATCGGTTCCTAAAAGTGGAAGAAAGTCTTCTTTAGTAGCTGGCGCAGCGATTGGCTGAAGAGTGTCCATTGATGGTTTATTAAGTTTGTTTGAATAGGTAAAGTTTAGTGATCAACCCAAGATTTCCAGTATTTCCCATCATCTATTTTGAGGGCTTCTTCTGTGATCATTAAGGGCTTGAAAGTATCTACCATAACGGCTAGTTCCATGGTTTCTTTCTGGCCAATCGACCGTTCATATGCGCCTGGATGTGGCCCGTGTGGGATGCCTGCAGGATGCAAGGTTAGTTGGCCTGCGGAGATGTCGTTTCGACTCATGAAATCGCCATCTACGTAGTAAAGCACCTCGTCAGAATCTATGTTGCTATGGTTGTATGGAGCAGGAATTGAAAGCGGATGGTAGTCGTACAGCCTCGGACAAAACGAACACACCACAAAACCAGCAGTTTCGAAGGTTTGATGGATTGGTGGTGGAAGATGAATGCGCCCCGTGATCGGCTCAAAATTGTGTATCGAAAATGCGTAAGGATAGTTGTAGCCATCCCAACTCACCACATCAAAAGGGTGCGATGCATAAACATATTGATGAATAACACCCTGTTTTTTCACCTTGATCAAGAAATCTCCTTCTTCATCGTGTGTTTCAAGATTTGATGGCCTACGGATATCGCGTTCGCAGAAAGGTGAATTTTCGAGCATTTGACCGAACCAATTGCGGTATCTTTTCGGCGTGTAGATTGGTGAAAAAGACTCAACAAACAACAATCGATTGTCGGTGGTGTCAAATTCAATTTGGTAAATGATTCCTCGCGGGATAATCAAATAATCTCCATATGAAAAGCTGAGGTTTCCAAGCATGGTGCGCAATGTACCAGTTCCGCGGTGAACGAAAAGCATTTCGTCCGCATCAGCATTTTTGAAAAAATAATCCTTCATCGAGTGCTGTGGAGCACACACGCCCATGTTAAGGTCGCTGTTCACCATGAGCGGTTTTCGACTATCGAGGTAATCTGGGACTTGCGGCACGTCGAAACCCTTCAAGCGGCGAGAAAGCATGTTTTTTTGAACCGCAATTTTGGGTGTAACATCGATCGATTCGAGCACATTCTTCACCATTGTAGGGCGATGAACGTGGTACATAAGCGTCGACATGCCGTCGAAACCTACAGTGCCAAAGAGTTGTTCGTAGTAAATTCCGCCTTTAGGGTTTGGAAATTGCGTGTGACGTTTAGGTGGAAGTTCACCCAATGTATGATAAAAGGGCATCTAGGCGTAAGTGATAGTTGATACACAAACCTACGGTATATAAATATATTTACCAAGCTATTTCGCCCAATTAAAAACTGATTTTAAGGCAATTTGCAGGCTTAAATTCTCCAAAAGAGATAAATTGAAAAATTAAATCTCGTTACTTGCGGTTGACACTTAAGCGAAGTCCTTTTCGCTTGCCATCAAGCAGCAAAATTGTTTCGTACGTGCCATTGGGAAGCCCCAACACAGGGATTTCTAACAAATTGCCCGGATACAAAGATTTTGGCTCACTTTGATAAACAATTCTTCCGGTCATATCAATAACTAGCACTTCTGCAGCTTTTACTGGCTCTGTTATATTCGCCTGTACAAATGCAATACTGCTGGCTGGATTTGGATACAGTTTAACGATTGTTTGTTCTGATGCATTGGCGTCTTCTATTCCGGTGATGTTGATTACCATAATTTCGGCTGTAGTAGTGTCGGAACAAGTCCCTTTTCTTACCGTCAGCATTACTTGGTAATTTCCTGAGTTTTGGTAAATATGGGCAATCTCACTTTCTCCGCTCACCATGGTGCCATCACCAAGATCCCAAAAGATGTTTTCTGCATCTTGGTTCATACAGTTCAAAAGAAGCTCTTCTTCTTCCATTTTAATTTCGGTAGCTGATGTGGTGAGTTGAGCAACAATGCCATTCCCGTTCTCGATAGTTACATATTCATCAACCTCCAACGACTGTCCGCTCAACATGAAATGTATTCGATATTCGTCGGCCGAAAGGCTTGTTATTTCCCATGTTCCGGTGAAGTTATTTTGTTCTCCAACAAGGCTGTCTGAAGGATTGTACACACGGACGTCCCAATTCATGCCTGTGGAATTGTTGAGCGCAATTCGGCCTTCATTGCCACTACATCCTTCATCGAAAGAATTCACTTGAATGCCTTGTGTTACGTGCAGATAAAATCGATTGCTGATGGTGCCTTCATTGAGAAAAACTTGATAGGAAGGCTGTTGACGCATATTTTGGTAGATATTGTTCAATCGATCCTCTAGGAAAACCATTGCAGTTGCAGGGAAGTGTGTGATTTCCGAAAGCCGCATTTGGTAATAACCGCTTTGTGCCACTACAACATCCAAGGCAACCGAATCTTCTTGTTGAAGCCTGTTTCTTCCTTGAATGGCCAGTTGTATAGAATCTTTCACGGAGCACCAGAAACTTTTCCCCGGAAGGGAAGGGATTTTCATGGCATCCTGACCATCGGCAGCCACACTATTGCTGCACTGTTGAGAGAAATACACAACGGTTTCATCGGCAGTTTCGCTCGATGTAAGGCTCAGTCTTAAGAACGGAATCTGCTCTGGAACTTGCACGCTGCGCGTATTGAGTACCTCGGCTCGGTGGTTATTATCGAGCACCAATGTATCGTTTGAAAATGCTTGCACGAAAAATCCCTCCATTGAACCCACATAACGCGATGCTCCGTTAATCCCGATTCCTTCATTACTTCCTAATGGCAACCAGCTGGCATAGTGGCCGTTGTGTCGATTGCCAGATCCGGCCTTCACAAGCGTTTTGCTGATTAGTGCACTCTGTGTTACACTTACCAAATTCCAGTCTATTGGTGATGGGTAGGGATTTCCAACCAGATTCCAGCCTTTTCCTGCAGCATCGGTTGCATTTGCACTCAAGCTGGTTTTTTGTAGTCCATTTTTTACAATCCCGCGAGCCTTGACCACTTGATTTCCGTTCACACTGGCCAAATAGGCTTTCATGTTAAGCAGCTGATTTTCCTGCGTGTTTCTTGATTGCCATCCAGCCGCAAATCCAGGATTGGCTTCCTGTTCGGTAAATTCCCATATTCCTTGTCCTAGAGATGAATTCGATCCACTTACATTCGATAGTTCGAAATGGTCGTCGATGGCATTCCATTCTAACTGCTCGAAAGGTGATGCATACAATATGTATTGTGTGCCGTTTCCATGAACGAAATGCTCCATTTCAACGCTTCCTTGTAGAACTCCTTCGCCACGACCTGAAATGAGGGCAGTAGATAGGCTGTCGGATTTAAGGTGCAAGCTGTCGTTGGTTTGCAGTATTCCATTTTCGAGTTCGAGAATTCCGCGAAGGTTGATTTTCCCATTCACCAAGCGCAAACCAGATCCAGAGATTTTCAGATTTTGGTAAGATCCCTTCATCACAGCTTGCTGGTAGTTGCTGTTGTAGGTAACTTGCCCTTTAAAATTCGGATCTGCAAAGCCGCTGATTGCTGCACTGTTTGCAAATTTTACCATGAGCGCATCTTGAAGGCCCATTTCGAATTGACCGCCAGATTGGTTGTGCTGAATTTTATGATTGAGGATGAGTTCTGTACCGGGAAGGCTATCGATTCCTAATCTGAAGGCTCCGTTAACTTGAATGTTTCTAGCAGTTTCTGCAACGCCTCCAGGTTCTCCAGGATTGTAAAACATCAAATTCCGACACGAAAAATCGTTGTCGGAACCTAATTGAACGCGGAAATCTTTATTGGTTCTGACCCACAAGTTGTTGTATTGGATGGAAGGCACAAGTTGGTTTGTTTGGTTTGCCCATACTTCGCCATTTCCAAAGAAGGTGGTTCCTTGATTTTCTATAAATGTGGAATCGGTGAGCTCTACAGATGCAGGATCACCTTCGATCACTAACAGGCCGTTTCCTTGGTCTAAGGTTCCAATTTGTCGAATCGAATACACATCAAGAATTTGATCCATCAGCTTGAGCGCAGAGCCTTCGTTGATTTGAAGATTCCGCACAACCAGATCGTTTGTTAATGAATAAGAGGAGTTTCCAGTGATAAAAAGATCTGTTGAAATGAAATAGCCATCACCACCTAAACTTTGGTTTGAGCCACCTGCCAAGGTGATGAAAGTGCTGGTGTTGTTGGTAATCACGCCATTGTTAAGAAAAGATCCATAGCATGACAAAAATGAATTGTAACCTTCGAGGATGCTCAAGGCTGCACCTTCAGAAATGGTTAGGCTTGCACTTTCGGCAGGTTGATTTCCTGAAAGTTCAGGATAATAACTCAAGCCAGCTGGTACAATTACATTGTTGCAGCGCATTGGAACCACTTGAGGATTCCAGTTTATCGGATCGAACCAATTGTTGTTAATGCCTAGCCAAGTTATTGTTGCAGGGGCTCCAGGCTGAAAGGTAAAGCGTGCGTTTTCTGCTGGAAACGTAACAGGTGAGGATGACCGCATGGTTGCAGTGGCGTGGTTCATTCCTAATGTTGATCTTTCCCAAGCTTGGGATCCAGTTCCAACATTTCGGGCGTGTGCGTCCGACTGGTCATGACCTCGCAATCCGATTTGAAAGAATTGCTCATAACCTTGCCAGCAATATGGTGAGGTGTTGTAAGAAAAGTGAATTTGATTGTTGTTTTCTTGGAGAATGATTTGAAAATCGAATCGATTTCTGTTCTCGCCACAGAATCCTGTTCCCTCGGCATCGTCGAGCGATTTAAAATTTTTCCATTCGATGATAAAGGTTCTGTTTGGTGAGGTACCCGATTTATGGGTTCGGATTCCTGCATCGGCAGCTGTCCATCGGCCTTCAAGGTCAGCGTTAAGTGCCGAAACAATTCCTTCTAAGGGGAAGTCTGAACTAAGGATATTCGTGAAAGGAACTACAAGACCTGCTGCTCGAACAGGTGATGTTTCTCCAAACCAGATCCAACCATTGGTGGAAACCCCAAGGTGCGTATAGGTTTGGCCGTTAAACAGGAAAGGGAATCCAATTGATTGATTGGGGAAAAAATCTTCATCGGTAGGAGAGATGTCGAATGGATCGTCGGGGCTGTCGAAACCTGCTGCCAGTGTGATTGTTTCTGAACCTGAATTTAAAGGTGTGTATGGCGTGTTGGCAGAATAGCTAAAAGTATAGCCACATGCCAATTGTGCCTTGAGGATACCCTGTAGGTTGCAAAGGGAAATGAGAAAAATGAATTGTAAGTGTTTCTTCAACATCCAAATACAGATTCGTTTCTGTAGCTGGTTTATACTGTAATATATGCGGAAGGGTTACAGTATGTAAGGATGTACTAAAAAACGAAAAGGTGCCTAAGCACCTTTTCGTTTCACAAACCACCAATTGAATTCTGTAAATCTACCAAAAACAGAATAGTTGGTATGACCAATACTTGATTGATCGATTCAAAGGTATATAATTCTGTTTAATATTCAACCCTCAAATATACCTTAAGAATAAGTTGAGACTAATTCTTAATCAATTTCAAAATGCCAATGCCATTTTTAGTCCTTAAGTGCAACAAATACAGCCCATTAGACATGTTGTCGATCGGGATATTCACAGTATGGTTTCCGTGAAAACTCACGGTATTTTGATACATTAAACGCCCCTGAATGTCAGTCAAAATAAGATCAAAGTTCTCTTGTTGGTCACTGTTTAACATCAGATTGAAGTTGCTTGAAGAAGGGTTCGGGAACACTTGAGCTTCATACATTGATAAAATGTCTTCCATGCCAACTTGTGCAACAATAACCAATTTCGTGATTGTATCGATGCCGCATGGATTTTCAATGATCAGCGTGATGTAATATGGGCCATTTTCCGGAAATGTAAACGTTGGCTCTTCAAGCGGCGATGTTGATAAAGTATCGAATAGCCATTCATAGCTAACACCATTTTGAGAGCTGTTATTAAAGTTGATCGTATAACCTCCGTTGTTTTGTGTGTAAGAGAAATTCGCGATCGGCGATTGCGATTGAATGACTTCAACTTGCGCTGATGTGCCTGTACAGCCATTGGCATCTGTTACGGTTACTGAATAAAATCCCGAGAAGCTAACCAAAATATTTTGGCCTAGTGCCCCGTTCGACCATTCGTAGTTATTAAATCCCGGCGCTGCCGATAAGGTAGCTGGTTCGCCATCGCAAATTGCAGCAAGAGATGGGCTAACGGGAACTTCTACATTGCCTGCTGGCTGCACATCAATTTGCACTGGACCCACATTACATCCATTGTTATCGATCGCAGAAACCGATAAGGCTCCAGCTGGCAAGGAAGTAACCACCAAATTTGGACCTGTTTGCCCAGTAGACCAAGCATAAGAAGCAAAGCCTCCAACAGCAGTTAAATTGATTGGTGAGCCGCAGAAAAGAATTGGGTTACCTGGTGTAACTGTAAGTGCTGGTGGAATGGTTTCGATTAAATTCAAAACCGACGAAGCTCCTGGACAGCCAGAAAGGTCTTGACCAGTTACGCTGATAGCTCCAGGTTCTGAAACAACGATTGCCGACAAGCCTGTTTGACCGTTCGACCAAATTAAATCGGTGTAAGTGCCAACAGTTGAAATCGTGATTGGGCCATTGCAAAGGTTCAAGGAATTAGGAGACGTTTGCAATGGTATATTAACTGAACTAGCAATGTTAACTGTCCAAGAAGCAGAAGTTGCGGCCCCACATTCTGTTGAAATCGAAGCTTGGAAGTAGGTGGTTACAGTTAATGGCTCACTAGTTAAAATATTGGTTGTTTCGCCTAAGATTGGTGTAAAGGTTAGTCCGTTTGTTGAAATTAACCAAGTGATATCTCCGGGCGTTCCTGAGTAGAGTAACACAGCAAATCCGCCTGAACATACCGAATTGGATGATTCTGCATCTATTACTGCGATGGGTCCGCTATTTATAGTTACAGGACCTACTGGCGTGCCAAGTGTAGCAGGAGAAGTAGCTACGATGTTGAATAAGTAGCCAGTTCCGGGCGTGGTTCCTGCAGGAATCGTAACATTTATGTTTCCTGATGTACCGCTAACCGCTGTTCCAATCACGGTTGGCGTGGTAAAACTGCCTGCAGCATTCGACATCACCACATTAAAAGCGTTTCCTGGGTTGAACGTTCCTGTAGCAGTGTATGGTAAAGTGAATGTAGAACCTGGACAATAAGGCCCACTGTTTACAGGGTCAAGATTAACTGAGGCTTGCCCTTGCGGGGATGAATAAATCTGAATATCGTCGATCCCGAATGCTGGATCTACTGCTGCATCGAAGCTTGCAATGGTTTCGAACTTAAAACCAATTCTCAAATTAGGTTGATTGTCAAAGGCTGGATTGGTTACCAGCGCTTGTGTCCAATTGGGTGTATTTACATACTCTACTGGTGCAGAATTTACAAGCGTCCAGCTAGCTCCATCATTGGTGCTGAAATAAATTTCTCCAAAAGAACTTCCAGAAAATCCTGCACAGATGTACCAAAAATCGAGTGTAACGCCGGTTTGGCCTACTGTACTGATGCTGGTATTCATTTCTGCAAAATTTATTTCGTCGGGCACACAAAGCTGGTTTCCTGCAATAAAATGACAGTTTTCAACGCCATTCCCTTGACCAGCCAAAGAAGTGATGTGCATGTAATTGCTTTGAGGAGATCCAACAATTGCTGCTGGCTGATCAGGAGTGTTTGCCAAATTGATTGGAAAAGGAAAACCAGCACAATCGAAAATAAAACTGCCACCTGCATACGCAGAATTAACTGCCCAATAATTGGTATTCCCAAAAGATCCTCCAACACTGGTTGTATTGATGTTGAATCCAAAATTTCCATTGTTGAAGTTTTCAGAAAACAACACTGTTTGAGCCTGAGATCCGATTAAATTGATAGATAAAAATGCTAGAAGAGTAAAGATTTTGCGCATAGTGAGCTTGATAGGAAGTACAAATTTAACCGAATAAGCCTTTCAAGAAAGAGAAATCATCTGTTTCATTTGAACAACCTGAACTCTTGTCAATTTTAACTGTTCACTTGCGGTATGTCAATGCTTACATTTGTTGTATGAGTGGTAATTTCAGAAAGAAAACCGATTTTCTTGTGATCGGATCAGGAATCGCAGGATTGAGCTTCGCCATCAAAGCAGCAGCGCACGGAAAGGTCTGCATGATCACAAAAAGCGATCAAGACGAATCAAATACCAAATATGCCCAAGGCGGTATTGCTGCTGTAACAGAAGCAACTGATTCGTTCGACAAACACATAGCTGATACGATGATAGCCGGCGACGGTTTGTGTAATGAAGAAGTTGTGAAAATGGTCATCACAGAAGCGCCAGAAAGAATCCAAGAATTGATCAACTGGGGAACTCGATTCGACAAAAACCAAGAGGGCTCCTTCGATTTAGGTAAAGAAGGAGGGCACTCTGCACATCGTATTCTGCATCACAAAGACAATACTGGTTATGAAGTTGAAAGGGCATTGCTCGAACAGGTTCGCAACCATCCAAACATCGAAATACTGGACCATCATTTTGCAGTTGAAATCATCACTCAGCACCATTTGGGGATGTATATCAACAGCTCCACACCCGAAATTAACTGCTTTGGAGTTTACGCCCTCAACCTTAAAACGGGAAAAACAGATGTGATTCTGTCGCGGATTACTTTAATGGCATCAGGCGGAGCCGGAAATGTTTATGCATCCACCACGAACCCTAAAATTGCAACAGGCGATGGTGTTGCGATGGTGTATCGTGCCAAAGGACGGGTCGAAAACATGGAGTTCAT
>CANHIS010000120.1 GCA_947460255.1 Bacteroidota bacterium | reverse complement strand
CTAATGGATGAAATTAATTGGATAAAATTAATCATCAATTCATTCCAATAAATCAAATTTAGAAACGCATATCACCAAATTTCTGCGAACCGAAAACCAGTGTAGGAAAATGGACAATATTTACAAATTTCTCCAAACATCTAAATGCTGCGCCCGGGATTGAGCGGCATGTTTGAGCTCTTTGGGCTGTAGCGAAGCGGAGGCCGAAAAGCGAGTAGCGAAAGCACGAAATGGCGCCCAAAAAAGGCATGATGAAATTAAATATCGATATTTTATTTTGTAATCATAGAAAATGAATATCTCCATTTTTAAACAATTAAAGCCCGGAAAGAAAATTTAAATCTGCATTTAAACCTCTCTCCGAGCTTTACCCTAATTGAACCACTACACTTAACTATTCATTCTTTTTACGCTCTGCTTCTAACGATAAAACATTGTTATCTGCGATCCACAGCGCTTGCGACAAAGGTTTTTCGGTTCTAATACTTACGTACGATTCTCCCGATTGTTCAACTTCGACGCGGGTTTTGCGCAAACTTACGGCACTCGATTTTGGATCGCTAGTAAGGAATAAATATGTAGCATCTCCATTGTCGTACAATGCGGTAGCAGGAACATTATAATTGCTTTTCTTTTCTATTACACCTTGTATTTTAGCTTTTATATTCATATTTGCCAAATACAAATCTTTTGTAGGTTTTTGAAAGCTCACATGCAAAGTAATCGTCTTGTTGTTAGGATCCAAAGCTTTTGACACGTATAATATTTTACCTTCCACAACTGGAATTCCTAGTTGGGTAAATTCAATTTGAACTGGCAATCCCTCTGCAATAAATTCGGCATCTTTTTCATACACATATACCTCAGCTTGGGTTTGGTCTGGATCAATTATCTCGGCTAAAATTGTTTCAGCGGTAACCAATGAGCCTAAGTGCAACGAAAGTGTATTCACGAAACCATTAATAGGAGATTTAATTGTGATACTTTTCTGCATGATTTCGTTGTTTTTTAAACTCAAACCAGAAGATGAAATTCCAATTAAACTTAGCTTTTGTTCTAGTGCGTGCTCTTTAGCCAAAGCGGCTTGATAACGGGCTTTTGAGCTTTGAAAATCTGCTAAAACTCCAATTTTCTTTTGCATTAATTCTTCTTGACGCTTGTATTCAACTGCTTGAAATTCGGCATCGCTCAATGCAGCTACATATTCATTTTGTAATTCAAGTGCTTCAAAAGAAGTAATTTGGATAAGTGCCTGACCCTTAGTAACGCGCATTCCTTCGCGCACAAAAATCTTATCTACTTTACCAGCAATATGGCTGCTAACCTCGGCTTTGCTTTCGGGTAATAATTTAATTATCCCATTAGCATGAATTAATGGTCGAATTTGCCTTTCAGAAAACTTAGTAAATTCTACGTTAACACCTTTTAATTGCTGTTGAGAAAGCACCAATAAATCAGGGTCTTTTTTTACGGGTATTTCTTGAACCTTTTTATCTGTCGTGCAAGAAGCCATTGAAATCAAAATCACGATGGCTGATAGGAAATATTTCATATTATTCTGCTTTTAAAAGTTGGATTGTAAAAATCGATTGATTGAAATTTCGGAGGGCTTCTAAATAGCCCAATCTAATTTTTTCGACCTGTTGTAAATTGAGTAAGTAATTGTAATAGCCAATACTTCCAATTCGATAGGCTTCTTTAGCCATTGTTGTTATGTCTGCAGCCATACCTAAGCCTGTATTCTGGTAGTAGTTTAACGCCTCACTGTATTGCTTGAGAGACGAAATTGCGTCATTCATCCTGCCATTTAGGGTAAAATCGGTAGTTACTTGTTGCTGTTGCGCAATTTGAATTTCCGTTTTAGCCGTTTTGACTCGTGAATTTTGAGAAAAAAACCAAAGTGGAACAGAAAAACCATAACGCATTCTATACCGCGCTTCAGTTTCAGCATCACTCTGATTCAGATATCCAATCACTAAACCTGGCATCCATCCGCTGCGTTCAGCCTTCCAACGCGCTTCGCTTAATTCCAAATTCTTTTTCCCAATTAAAACTTGAGGATTATTCATCATATTTAAATTGATGATCTCAGGAACCTGCAGGGCTTTAAATGCATCAGAAACTAACCAAGTCGTGTCGCCAGGTGTACCTAACAATAAACTTAAATCAAGCAAAGCCCTTCGTTCTTTTGATCGAATCTGATTTAATTGATATTCAATTTCCTTGCTTTGAGACAATGCATTCATGCGCTCGATAGGCGAAATTTGCCCAACAGATAATCTGACTTCTGTAACTTTTAAAAAGTCTGATAACAGTGAATCCTGCTGAATGTAAGCAACTTCAACCTCCTTTAAATACTGGAGTTCGTTGTAGGCTAAACGCACCTGATATCTAAGTTCATTTAATACTTGCAATTTCTCTGCTTCGGATAATTCTGCAAGTTTTCCTTGAGCTTGAAAGCGGCGCACATACTGAATCGGAAAGTCAAAGGTTTGTAAAACGCCTGGCCTTAATTCGTCGCCGGTAGGAGCTTCAAACAAAATCTCTGGCGAGGAGATATTCATTGATGCCAATTTAAATGACTCTTCACGAGTAATTTTTAAATCGGATAATTTCACATTAGGGTTTCCCAAAGTTGCCTTTTGTATGGCTTGCTGGAGCGTCAATTCATTGAATTGAGCATTCACCTGAATCGACCAAACACAAAGGAACAAACAACTAAATATCTTAAGCTTCATTTTTCTTACGATTAAAAATCACATACAAAACAGGCAATACAAAGAGCGTTAAAATTGTCGCAGTAATTAATCCTCCAATTACAACGGTGGCAAGAGGCTTTTGAATTTCAGCTCCTACAGATGTCGACAGTGCCATTGGCAAGAAACCTAGTGCCGCAACGAGAGAAGTCATTAAAACGGGTCGAATTCTTTCTTTTAAACCAACTTTTACGCGATCGATTGGGTTACTAAGCCCTGCTTCAACAGTTAGTTCATTAAAACGGCTAACCAATAAAATCCCATTCAAAACGGCAACACCAAACAATGCAATAAAGCCTACACCTGCTGAAATACTGAAGTTCATGTCGCGAACAATTAAAGACAAAACACCACCAACAGCAGACAATGGCACTACGGTATAGATCAGAAATGCATCTCTGAAATTCCCAAAAGTGAGATACAACAAACCTAAAATGATGAGCAATGAAATAGGCACAACAATGGCCAAGGTAGATTTCGCTCTACTGAAATTTTCAAATTCGCCACCATAGGTAATTTTGTAGTCTTTACTTAAGGGCACACTTTCATTAACCAGTGCAATAACATCTTTCACCACGGATTCTAAATCTCGACCACGCACATTAAAACCTAGATTAACACGGCGCTGTAGACCTTCATGGCCAATTTCTGAAGGCCCAATATCTTCCCGAATGGTTGCCAATTCTCGTAAAGGCACCGGCTGACCATTGTCGGCTTCAATCATCAGGTTCTCGATATTTTCTCGTTTAACACGTTCTTCACCAACCAAGCGAACAGTTAAGTCGTAACGGCGATCTTGCTCATAAACAACACCAGCAGTGGCACCACCAAAGGCAGTTTGAATTGTTTGATTTATTTGGTGAACAGTAATCGCAAAGCGCGCCATGGCTTTTCGGTCATACACAATGTTTATTTGAGGCAATCCGAAAACCTTATTTTCTTGCACATCAACAGCGCCTTCTACAGTTTTAACCAACTGAATAATTTCATTTCCCTTTTTCACCAAAGTATCTAAATCAGGGCCATACAATTGCACCACTACATCCGTTCTTGCGCCGCTCATCATGTCGTTAATTCGACCTTCGATCGGTTGCTGAATCGATAAAATAATTCCTGGAAATTGTTTCATCGACTCATTGAACATTCCTGCCAATTCTTCCTGTTGTTTGGTCTTCTTCCAGAATTTCTTTTCTTTAAGTACCACCAAGATCTCTTGCGATTCCAGAGGAAGCGGATCAACTTTTACTTCAGATGTACCAATTTTGGAAACAATTCGCTCGATTTCATCTGGATATTCCTTCATCAAATACTTTTGAATATTGGTACTCTGAGAAATTGATTCAGTGAGTGGAGTACCAATCGGAAGATTCATATCTATTAGAATATCGCCTTCTTGTAATTTCGGGATGAATTCTCCACCAATTCTCGAAAACCCTAGATAACCAGCAATCAAGACTGTTCCAGCGAATGCAAGTACAATTTTCGGTCTGTCGAGCGTCCAATTAGAAACAGGTTGGATTAATTTCATGAATCCATTCACCAATTTATCAGATAAACCTCCATGGTGCATTGATGCCGACGGCTTAAGAATTAATGCACTCATCATCGGCACATAGGTGATCGAAAGCAACAGTGCTCCAATGATAGCATATCCAACAGTTTTAGCCATCGGGCCAAACATTTTACCTTCAACACCTTGAAGCGTTAAAATGGGGAAATACACAATGAGGATAATTAAACCTCCAAACACCACCGATTTTTTAACCGCTGAGCTTGCCTGAATAATGATATCTTGGCGATCAGCGTAACGCAATTGAATATTGGGATTTGCCTTGATTCGCCGCATCATTTCAATGGAAAGAAAAAGCACCGCAGATTCAACCACGATAATTGCAGGATCCACCAATAAGCCGAAGTCGATCGCTCCTAAACTCATAATATTCCCAACAACTCCAGTATAACGCATTAAAATAAATGCAAACAGCATTGATAATGGAATTACCGATGCAGCAAGCAAACTAGCTCTCCAATTGCCTAAGAGCAATAAAATAACAACTACAACAATCAGAGCGCCTTCAATTAAATTGGTTGCCACTGTTTTTATTGCCGCATTTACCAATTTCGACCTGTCTACAAAAGGTTCAATTACCAAACCTTCAGGAAGTTCAGACTGAATTTCAACCATTCGCTTTTTAATATCACGAATCACTTCATTTCCATTTGCACCTTTAAGCATTAAGATTGAGCCACCAACTACATCGCCATTTCCATTCATGGTTAAAGCTCCATAACGAAGCGCACTGCCCAATTCAACTTCGGCAACATCTTTCACTAAAACAGGAATTCCATCACGGGTTTTGATTACAATATTGGCGATATCATCTAACGACTGTACCAAACCAATTCCACGAATAGTAAAGGCCTTCTTATCCTTTTCGATGTATGCACCACCAGTATTGCTGTTTCCTTTTTGCAATGACTCAAACAACTCATCTACTGTGATGCCTAGAGCTTTCATTTGCTCAGGCTTTATTTTAGCTTGATACTCCTTGCTGTAGCCTCCATAACCACTCACATCGGCAACACCTTTGAGTCCGAGTAAACGCCGGCGAACTACCCAATCTTGAATACTTCGAATTTCTTGAAGTGTGTATTTAGCTTGATCGGCATTTTCTGGTCGAATGACGTATTGAAAAATTTCACCTAAGCCGGTGGATGGAGGTCCTAGAACCGGTACGCCTGCTCCTTCAGGAATTTCAGCCTTCACATTTTCGAGCCGTTCGAATACCTGCTGGCGAGCCCAATAAATATCGATTTGGTCTTCAAAAATGAGTTTTACAACGGATGATCCAAATTTAGAATTCGATCGAACCTCAAGCAGACCAGGGATATTGGCCATCGACATTTCAATCGGTGTGGTAATAAATCTTTCAATTTCTAAGGAAGAAAGATTGGGAGAATTGGTGATGATATCTACCTGATTTGTAGTAACATCAGGTACGGCATCGATGGGGAGTTTTGATAGAGAATAGCCTCCCCACGAGATGAGAATTAGCATTGCGAAGCCGATCGTCCACGGACTACGGACGCTAAATGCAATGAGTTTATTGATCATGATTTAGACAAAAAAGTGAAACATGTAATCAGGAGATCCTCCTGAAGCGACTATGATTTCAGCAATTTTGCCATGGAGGCGGAGCTAGATTAGCACGATAGCCCAATGGGATGATATGATGGTAGGGAATGAATTCGGCCGCCAAAATGTAATTTCGAATTTGGCTCTGTGGCTCAATAATGAATTCATTCTCTTCTTCTTGAATATCTTCTATGTCCTGGCATTTTTCCTCAGGATATTCGATCTCGATAAGAGAAAGATCAATTGAATGATCGAGACGATGTATCAATGAAGATGAAAGGATGGTACTCAATGCAATCAACACTACTGCCGAAAAGCAGCATCGCATCATAAGGTTTGATAGGTTGATTTTCATTTCGAGTGCGCCGGTTAGCAAAATTTAAGCCAACCTTTAAACAACAGAACAGCAACACAAGAGTTTAGGGATAAAAGCCATAAAGAGAAATTCATACTCAATTAGTTTAATCAATTCATATCTGGAAGCAAAAACCGACTAACATTTATGAAAGGAATTATGCTGATGCATTTCTAATGATTAAAAATAAATTGATGAGATTTTATCTCTTGTCACTTTAACGAGATGTAGAGAATTAAATCCGCAAAACAAAGGGCTCGAAATGCTGCGCCCGGGATTGAGCGATTTGTTTGAGCTCTTTCGGTTGTAGCGAAGCGGAAACCGAAAAGCGAGTCGCGAAAGCCCGAAATGGCACCCTAAAAATCAAATTGGAATCAGAATTAAAATAAATTAGTTTATCGTCGCCAACGTTCTAATTTCAAACTTTTCGCATTAATTATTTTAATTTGAGAGTCATCAATTAATTTGGGATTAATTAAATAATTAAATTCTCCATCCACCAAACTGCTTGGCACTTGAAGGATCTGATGTGTTGAAAATCGAATAAATTCATCACCAATTAATCTGGTCGCATTTATGGCTGGATAAGCGTTCCAGTTTTTAGGCAATTGTTCAATATTGAATTGTTGAATTTTCAAATCATCCGCAATATCAAGCTCTACCAATAAGCGATCGGAAGGTAAATCATTAAATAAATCGACATGAGAAAGCACCTCCAAAATGGCTAACGAGCGACTTCCTGAAGTGTAAATCATGGATGTATTTTGGCTATTCCAGCGGTTTCCGGACGACAAAGCTGCACCACGACCTTGCAGGATCTCGTTTAAATACGTCTGCCGCTCAATTCGAAAAACACGCATTAGGCGAAATTCCCAAAATCAATTATTTGAAGACTATTGCGCACTTCTTGCATGCCGGTGTAGGTATCAAAAAGACTTTCTGGCATGTAACCACCCAAGGCTGGATTCGGCTTCCGAAGCCAATTATCGAAAAGCGCGTGGTCTTGATTAAAGACTTCAAGGCCGTATTCAAGTAACTCGTAAAGCGACAACAACAACTCGGTGTCGCGTGTGCTCAAGCGTTCTCCTTCGCGCTTGCGTTTGTTGTAGGTGGTTTGAGGAAGCCCCAAGTATTCAAGCATACGCTTAACGGGCAATTCAGCGCGATTGCTTAAGGTTTCAACTGTAGAATATGGCATACCATGGCGAATCTGCTCAAGCTTTTGAATACTGGTTTCATAAGGCATTTGCAAATCTTCAACAACTTGATTCTTTGAAGCTACTTTGTATCGCCTTGAAGAAGAGGGTTTTGTGGATTTCTTCTCGGATAATTTAGCACACATAACAACTGATTTGCTACAAACGTACAACATTTTTGTTGCATCCCGATTTCATCTGTCCAAAATCTTCTCTATTATTCTACTATATCACAGATTTACAACACATAAACTAATAAACACCTTGCATGAAAACTGCACTCACTTTTGATCAATAAGTAGCACAAGTCATGAGAAATGGCTCTTCAATAATTCCCTTTCTAACCATCAATGCTGCTTCAACACTTATTCATTGTTCCGCTGCAATTGTTCATTTTATGTAACATAATCAATGAAATAAAATACTTTTGAAGGATTCATTTTCGCTACAAAATCAGCTATGCAATTCAATCTCAAATTTCCATCTAATTGTTTTAAAATTCTATTTGCATTAGCAATTTTCATTTTACAAACAGTCACATTAAACGCTCAATTGCCGCAATATAGCTGGGCAAATACAGTTCGTGCGCTTACGAGTCCTTATTCGCTTACATGTTCGAGCGGAACGCAAGATATAGCTATTGATGCAAGCGGAAATGTTTATACAATTGGTCATTTTTATGGATCTGTAGATGCCAATTCCAGCTCGGGAACCACCACATTGTCGGCAGAAGAAAGCGGCATCCGAACGTTTGTAATCAAGACCAGTTCAGCCGGAACGTTAATTTGGGCCAAATGCTTTCAAGGTTTAGGAACCGCAACACCACGTGGAATTGCAGTTGATGCCAACGAAAACGTTTACCTCACAGGTACCTTTTCAGAAACAGTCGATTTTAACCCTGGCAGCGGAACTTTTGAATTAACAGCGGTTTCGAATTTCGATATGTACATGGCGAAATTGGATGTAACTGGAAATTTCGTTTGGGCTAAAAAAATCAATGCTGGATCTTTTGTTTCCCCAAATAAAGTAGCCATCGACATTAATGGGAATCCCGTATTTGTTGGCTATTTTTCTGGTGCATGCGACTTTAATCCCAATGCTGGCGCTAGTTCATTAACAGGAAGTTCCAATTCGTTTGTATTAAAATTAGATGCATCAGGAAATTTCGTTTATGTAAAACATTTCGCTGCAACGTCCTCCAACTCTATTCTTTCAATTCAAATTGATGCTGCGGGTGATATGTTTTTAGGTGGATATTACAGCAGCACCACCGATTTTGATCCCAATGCTGGCGTGACAAATCTTGGCGTTGTTTCATTTTCAAGAGATGCCTTTTTCTGCAAATTATCGAATGATGGAAATTTGATTTGGGCAAAAGGTTTTGGGGGCGCAAATAGCGATGAATTGATTGCTTTGGATTTAGACAACAATGGAAATATTCTGGTTTCAGGAACCTTTAGAAATTCAGTCGATTTTAATCCAGGAAGTGGCTCATTTGTGATGCAAACATCGGGGACTACACTCGATGATATTTTTATCGCGAAATACTCTCCAACGGGCGAATTTATTTGGGCAGAACAAGTGGGTAGCGACGCCGGAAATTTCACAGATGAAAATGTAAATGATTTAGCCGTTGATCCAAGCGGAAACGTAGTGTTGGTAGGCTTTTACTATGATGAAATAGATTTCGATCCAGGCGATGCCAATTTTCCACTTTACACTGGAGGATTTAGAAATACTTTCGTTTTAAGTTTAAATTCAATTGGTGCATTTAATTATGCCTTCGATATCGGAATGGATGTCGATTTGGCTGGCTCAGAAAGCGAAGCCATTGATATTGATGCCAATGGGAATATCTACATTGGAGGTTACACCGAAGGAACCTGCGATATGAATCCCAATGCAGGCACCAACAACCTTGTGTCTGAATACAATCAAGCGATGCTATGGAAATTGGCTCCACCCTCTTCTACTGCCTATTTTACCATGCCCGATTATACCGTGTGCACCGGCACATACCAATTGGTGAGTAACAATGCGTCGCTTCAAACAGCTTGGCAATGGTCTTCCAATGGCGGTGTAATTGCCGATCCTACATCTGCCAACACAACTATAACCTTTAGCCAAGCTGGTATTTATACGCTTCAATTGGCAGTTGGAAGCGAATTAGGAACCACAATCACCACACAAACAGTAACGGTGAGCAATGCCCCATCGCTCAGCATCACCGCGTCTTCCGAAATACTTTGTGGTGGAGGATCCACAAATCTGACAGCCAATTTCAACAATGGATCGTTGCAGTGGAGCAGCGGACAAACAGTTACAACCATTATCGTTTCGCCTACAACTACCACCACAT
>CANHIS010000119.1 GCA_947460255.1 Bacteroidota bacterium | reverse complement strand
GGTGAGCTTTCGCGCATTGATGAGCATCAAGCCCATCAAGCCGAGCATGAACATTACCATGGTAATACTCACCACCGATGTGATGTAGGATGACCGAAGTCGTTTTTGGTTGAAATTCTTTTCGCCAGCCATAGTTCAACCGCAAAGGTAGAAATCCACTTGGGTTAACAGCAGATGTCGAAACACAACTATCAACAGCGGAATAAACAAACTTAGTACTTCACTAAACGTTGGGTTGTTCTAATTCCATCCTTAGATTCTGCAACAATGATGAGCACTCCAAATGAAGCTTCGGTTGAATTCCATGAGCAGTTTCCTTCACAGTTGAATCTATTGATCAAGCGCCCTTGCACATCGTAAATTGAAATTGTAGTGTTTTTCTCCGTGTTGAACTGAACCCATGCGTTGCTAGGATTTGGAAAAACTTTCAGGATGCCTTTTGAGTCAGGGAGTTCATTCAGCGACAAAGAAATATCACAATTACTGGTTAAAGATTGAATGATGCTGTTGCTTCGAACTTCAGCAACTTGACTTTTCAAAACATCCACTGCATTGCTATTCTTCAGGCTATCAAGATGAAAGACAAATGCATAATCGAGACAGATGACATCATTGGGACCAAATTGATCAATGTCGGTACAAATTAGCGCTCGCCGGTCGCCTGGAGCATTGCCAGCCGATGATTCTGTCCAATCTTCCTGATCGTTGTAAATGAAATTGGTGGGTGCTCCAGTTTGATAACCTGTACCTCCAGATGTTAGCGCGCTTCCATCACTCCAAAGCCTGCTCAATGCTTGGTAATACTGTGAGCAAGTGTACTGACCAAGACTTTGGGGAACCGAGAAAATATCTCCGATCACCCCACTAAATTCGCCATGAAGTTGAACGATTCCCAATGCAGGAGAAGCGGTGCCAAACCCCAAAGGGCCTTCATCTTCTTCATCGCCATTGTAATAATAGCAAAGGTTTAAGGATGGGTCACTTCCAAGATAGTCATCCGAATAATTACCTAAGTCACCATCTACAAAAAGGCCAGTCTTAAATTCGCTATAAAAAATGGTAGAGCGATTCCTTAAATGATGCTTACTGAAGACAACATTTTTCAAAGTTGGATAGTTTTCAGCATCAAACCAGTAGATGTATTGAAGCACTTCAGCCTTAACAACTTGGCAAAATGATTCTTCGTGCGGCCGATTGTCGTTATAAATCGAAAGTATGCAGTAATCTCCGGGGAATCTGGGGTATTCGCCCAATTGAGGTTCATACAATTGATTTCCATTTAAATCTTCAAATGGAGCAAGAAATTCAGACTCTCCCAATGCACTACTCCCACGTGTTGGCCATTGATTAATGTTAAATGGCACATTGTAACCAGGCGACTCCCAGTTCGCTATATGATTTTCTACCTCTGCTTTGGTGATGTAAAATTGAGTGTTCCAAATATTGAATACGGAGTTCTCATCATAAATATCCGCTGCCGGTCCGCCAACAATATCGTATCCATTCTGACCATAAGTTTGAAAGGCTCCATAAACTTGGCCTTGATTGTCTTTTCCGCCAAACCATAAGCTAGTGGAATAGATAAGTGACTTTGTAAGGTATTTCAGTCCCGGACTAAAGTAAACGGGATCATTAAAGAAAGAACCACTTGAAATTCCACTTAAGTTGAAATCGTTGGCTTGAAATGAAAAAGTGTTTGGCTGCGGAAATGTTTGAGCTTTTACGGATGAAGTGTTCAAAAGCAATACGGCTGAAGCGAAGCAGAAGAGTAGAGATTTTTTCATGAGTCTAGGTATTAATCTCTACAAACGTATTTCATTGCTTGATCAGATCTAAAAACAATAAATCGGTTTTATCGATCAAGCCATTTACCTAATTAATATCGTCGCTTTCGTACATTCGCAGCGCAAAATTTGAACATGGAACCTAATTTCCGAGAAATCGCTCAGAAGTGGCAAAAGGCCTGGAAAACTTCAGGAATTTACAAGACTTCAATCGACTCAACACGCCCTAAATACTATGTTTTAGACATGTTTCCTTATCCATCAGGAGCAGGACTACACGTTGGGCATCCTCTCGGATATATTGCCTCCGATATTGTTTCACGATACAAACGATTGAAAGGCTTCAACGTTTTGCACCCAATGGGCTTTGATGCATTTGGATTGCCAGCCGAACAATATGCCATCCAAACAGGGCGCCATCCAGCGGATACTACCGCAGAAAACATCGCCCGATACAAAGAACAACTCGACAACATAGGCTTTTGCTACGACTGGAGCCGAGAAGTAAACACCTCCGATCCGAAGTATTACAAATGGACACAGTGGATCTTTCTGCAGCTTTTCAAATCTTGGTTCAACCTTGAAACACAAAAGGCAGAATCCATCCAGTCGCTCATCGCGAAATTCGAAAGTGGTGGAAGTGCAGCTACCAAAGGAGCTTGCGGAGAACATGAAGCTTTTTCAGCATCTCAATGGAAGGAATTCTCCGAAACCAAACAGCGAGAAATTCTGATGCAGTATCGCTTGGCTTACCAAGATTATTCAACCGTAAATTGGTGTGAAGCACTCGGAACCGTTTTAGCCAACGATGAAGTGAAAGATGGTTTTAGTGAGCGCGGTGGCCACCCAGTAGAAAAACGCAGAATGCGCCAGTGGTTTTTACGAATCACGGCTTATGCAGAACGTTTGTTGAACGATTTGGATGGCCTCGACTGGACCGATTCAATGAAGGAAATGCAGAGAAACTGGATTGGGAGGTCGGAAGGTGCAATGGTACGGTTTGACCTCTCCCCCAACCCCTCTCCACAGGAGAGGGGGGCGTCTCAAACAGTCCTAGTTCAAGAGCCCCAAAGCCCATATCATCACGCAATTCCAGAAGTGTGGAATGCACTCATTTCCAAAGCGAAAGAAATGAGGTCAAACATGACCCCATCAGAAAAGCTACTTTGGGAAGAACTAAGAGGTGGTAGATCTGGGTTGAAGTTCAGAAGGCAGCATATTATCGATCGGTTTATTGTTGATTTTGTTTGCTTGTCGGCAGGAATCGTTGTTGAGGTTGATGGAGAAATTCATAACGACCAAAAAGAACACGACGAAGGACGAACAGTTGAACTAAATCGCAATGGATTCCAAGTCATTAGGTTTACGAATGAAGAAGTAAACTCTGATTTACATTCCGTTGTTGAACAAATCATTTTTGCTTGTGCGCAAAGGAAACTGTACAATGAAATAGATTTCATTCAACTTGCAAAAGAAGATGAAGAGGGCTACTCTGCAACTCCCCTTTCAAACTCTCAAAATAGCACTGAAACTCCCCCCTCTCCCCGTGGAGAGGGGCCGGGGGAGAGGTCAGATAAAGCTGATTTGAATTCAACAGATTCAATTTTACCTTCAAACCATCACAATAGTTCTTCAACTCCCCCCTCTCCCCGTGGAGAGGGGCTGGGGGAGAGGTATATAGAAGTCTTCACCACCCGTCCCGACACCATCTTCGGAGTCGATTTCCTCACACTCGCACCTGAACATGAATTGGTTGCCGAAATCACCACTGATGCGCAACGTGCTGAAGTGGAAGCATACGTGAACACCGCTAAAAACCGCAGTGAGCGTGAACGGATGGCAGATGTGAAGCGTATTTCAGGCGTTTTCACAGGCGCTTTCGCCAAACATCCATTCACTGGAAATCCAATTCCGGTGTGGGTTGGCGATTATGTTTTGGCAGGATATGGCACAGGTGCTGTGATGGCCGTTCCGGCTGGAGATCAGCGCGATTGGGATTTTGCGAAACACTTCAATATCCCGATTACCGAAATTTTGGTCGACATCGACATCTCCGAAGCAGCCAATCCAACCAAGGATGCAATCTTGAAAAATTCAGGTTTCCTCGACGGACTCACTGGTTACCAAGGAATTCGAAAAGCCATCGAAGAAATCGAAAAAGCAGGCATAGGAGCTGGCAAAGTGAATTACCGCTTGCGAGATGCAGGTTTCAGTCGTCAGCGTTACTGGGGCGAACCATTTCCTATTGTGTACCGTGAAGGTGCAGCTTTCGAGTTAGAAGAAGGCCAACTTCCGCTGGAACTCCCAGTGATGGAAGACTTCCGTCCAACCGGACAACCAGAAAGCCCATTAGCAAAAGCCGGCGATTGGCTCGAAGCTCCTGAAGGTAAACGTGAAACCGATACCATGCCTGGCTATGCTGGTTCGTCTTGGTATTTCCTACGTTACATGGATGCCAACAACGACGAAACCTTTGTAGGCAAAGAAGCGGAAGCCTATTGGCAAGATGTGGATTTGTACATCGGTGGAACCGAACATGCAGTTGGACACCTTTTGTATTCCCGTTTTTGGCAGAAAGTTCTGTTCGATCTTGGTCATGTTACAACCCATGAACCTTTCAGAAAACTCATCAATCAAGGAATGATCTTGGGAAGATCGAACTTTGTTTATCGTGTTGGAGGTGACAATAAATACCTGTCAGCCGATTTGCTGAAATCTCATCCAGAGCTAAAAACTTCTGCGCTTCACGTGGATGTGAACATGGTGAAAAACGATATCCTCGACCAAGAAGCTTTCCGAAATTGGCGACCAGAATTCGCAGGTGCAGAATTTATCACCAACTCTGAAGGCAATTACGTTTGTGGCGTTGAGGTGGAGAAGATGTCGAAGTCGAAATACAATGTGGTAAACCCCGACGACATCATTTCAGAGTATGGAGCCGATACCTTGCGCTTGTATGAAATGTTCCTCGGGCCTTTGGAGCAATACAAACCTTGGAATACTAATGGAATCGAAGGTGTTTACCGTTTCTTCAAGAAGCTCTGGAACCTCTTCTACAACGACCAAGGTGGATTGAAACTTACCAATGATGCGCCAACTGAAAACGAGCTACGCACTTTGCACAAAACCATCCGTAAGGTGGAAGAAGACATTGAACGCTTCTCCTTCAATACTTCTGTGAGCACGTTCATGATTTGCGTAAATGAACTGCACGAACTCAAGTGCAACAAAAAAGCAATTCTCAAGGATTTCCTCATCGTGCTTTCTCCTTATGCGCCGCATATTGCAGAAGAACTTTGGAGTGCTTGTGGCGAAACGTCTTCAATCATCAATGCAAGCTATCCTGCTTGGAACGAAGCATTTATCAAGGAAAGTTCTGTGATGTATCCTGTTGCATTTAATGGTAAAACGCGCTTCCAGATTACCGTTCCTGCCGATATGCCACAAGCAGAAGTTCAAGCGATCGCTTTGGCAAACGAAGAATCGCAAAAATGGCTCAATGGTGCCGCACCTAAAAAGGTGATCGTTGTGCCCGGCAGAATGGTGAATATTGTGATGTAAGTCTTTCTGAATCAGAGATTAACGGCGCTTCGAACATAAGGCTCTGCTGGCAAACTGAAGTAATCAGCATTTAGTTGCGATTGTCTCAAAGTGCCAATAAAATCAGGCGCAATAAAGGCATTTGGGTCGTTGAGGTCGTTGGTTTTCCCTTCCGGGGATGGCAGAACGGCAACAGTGAAACTTCCAGGTTTGCCATGTTTGCTGGTGCTGTATAAAAGTGTTTCAAGACTGTAGGACCAAGAAATCACCACCTTCGACATGTTTGCTTCTCGGGTCGAAAGGCATATTTTCTGCGCTCCAAAGTTTTTGTGAAGCTCTTCCATGTAAGCGAATCGGTCTTCCATGAATCCGCTTTCCTTATGGATGAACGTGAAGCTCTGGAAGAATACATAAACCACCAATCCGCCTTGCGCGACATTGATCCATTTGTTTTTCGAAAGATGCAGCTGTGTGAAAACCATCCATCCTACGAAAAAGGCCAAAGGCATGAAGGCTCGTTCCATCATCAAATTTGAATCGCCCGTGTGGTAAATCAACAAGGTGAAAAGCCAGAATCCAACCGTGAATGCGACCATGTACAGGGCTTTCAGGAATTTCTTTTCCAAGATCATCCAAATCAAGCCAATCATAAAAAGTTCACGGCAAACCCTGAAGGTGCTTCCAAATTTTTGTAGGAAATACACCAAACTCCGGTTTTCATCCAAATGAAGTATAAGGCTAGGGAAATCTCCAATTCGTGACAGGAACATGCCTTCGTATGAGGAAGTTTCGGTGGTGTTTACTTTGTAAAGACTCAACGCGGCAATAACCACCAAAAAGAAATAGGGTTCTGGTCGACGAAGGTCTTTTACGGTAATCCAAAAGTAGCCCAAGCAGAACACCAGCAAGAACAATCCCACCGGATGTGCATGGAGGCAAAACATCGCCAGCAAGGCTCCAACAACGAAACGTTTCCAACCTTGTAGAGGTGTTTGATCCATCAGCCAAGCAAGAAAAAGAGCTGCCCACGCTAACGCTTGATGGGTTTCTGTGCCAGTGTGAAAAAATCCCATCCTGATGCAGCCAATCAAAGCGAAGATGAGTAACAAACCTGCTTTCGCATTTCGGTACACGTGTACAACGATTGCGAAAACAGCCAAATAGAACAAAGGAAACGAGATGGAATACAGCAGCATCAAAGTGTTGAGAGGCATTCCCAACTTCACCGCTGGAACCAACAACAATTGCGTGATCACTTGAGGATAGCGCCCAGCTTCGATGTTAAACCAACCGGTTTGGACGATTTTGAAGAACATGTTGGCAGTATCTGCGAAGCAAATCCGCTCGCGGAAATAGACCAACGAAAAAATGAAGTACACCGAGAAAGCCGAATAACCTGCTATTAAGATTAATCGATGGAGCCGTTGATCAAATTTTGATGAAGCAGAAGGTGTGTCGTTGGTTTCCGACATGGAATAATCTTGATTTTCTCTACCCAAGTGCAATGCTTGAATAGATTTTGGGGCTAAATATCAGGATTTTCTACAACTCCCGTGAATAGAATCAATCCAGTTGATTTTTCTCGAAGCAGGAAGAAAAACGGGCGATCGGCTCTAAATTGAGGAACTAAGTCATTTTCCTGGCTCCTTGTCGATGTAGTTTGCATGAGAATAACTGTAACAGCCGCAGCCTCGGTGCCTTCTTCCTTCACTTCAACAAAAGCTTTCTGAACAATCTTGCTGATCTGAAGTCGTTCGGCTGTCATTTTGCTAAAATCACCTCCCGAAAAAGGTAAATTCAGCCCCGTCGATTTCAATGGTTCTATGAGATCGTAGGTTGTTTCCATCTTGAAACGAGGTAAAAACACTTTTACATCTTGCGGATACGCCTTTTCAAGGAAATTCAAATCTTCAGGTTTTAATTCAGCAAGTAGTTTTTCGACTGTAGAATTGCTCCTTGGTAAAAACACCTGCATCACAACCTCTTCGCCCGAGTATGGAAGTTCAAGCGCTTGGTAATTGCTGTTTTCGAGATATTTGAATGTGCTTTTTTGGTACATCAATTTGCAATCTTTCTTGTTTCCATCCGGTTGATAAAATGGAGCATCGTGTGTTATGGCAGAGTCAAATGTCGACTTCCATTTTCCCTTGAAATAAATTGCATTGGTCAAAACCAATTTAATGTCGGGCGTGATATCGGCTTCCTCTAAGACTTTTGGGATTCGTCCTTTGGTCTTTTCGTTTGCCCAATCGTTGATGGGTTTCGCGCCTGTAAGTGGGTAAAATGAAGCCCCGAAACTTTGCTTCATCCTTTCTTCAAACTCTGGTTTTAGCTGAGTTCGAAACCAGAGGGCATTGTCGATATTGAGAGAAACCTTGCCTGCAGCACCCAAACCGTTGAGTTTATCTGAAAAGGCTTTGATTTCATTGAAGGTTTGTTTCCCAGGATAGTGCATCACTTTCTCATACTCACGCGCTGTGTTGCCGTTCGATCCAGCATAAGTCATAGCCAGTGCAGTCGATAAACTCAATGGAGAGCAAAACAGGTTTTCACCACGATCGTAAAGGGTTTTGCTTAATTCGAGGCTGTGTAAATTGATGCCCTCGATGGTTTGCGTGTGCTGTGCTTGAAGGTTACTCGCAACGAGTAGTAAAAAGAGGAAGATTCTCATGGTTAGATTTTTTCTGCTGCGCTCTTATGTTATGAATTAACAATGGTTCAATTGTGATAAACTCAGCAACCCCAGACTTAAGTCAGGGGCTAGAAGTCCGGTTGGATGGGGCTTATTTTGAGGCTTCTTCCGATTCTATATCTCCGGATTTTCCACAACTCCCGTGAATAGTATCAAACCAGTTGATTTTTCACGAATCACAAAGAAGAACGGTCGATCTGCCCTGAATTCAGGAACATAAACAGGGTTTTCATTAATACTCGACTCCGTCCGCATCATAATCACTGTTACTGCTGCGGCTTCGGTGCCTTCTTCTTTTAATTCCACGAATGCTTTTTGAATAATCTTGCTGATTTCTAGACGCTCTCCAGCCATCTTACTAAAATCACCTCCTTGGAATGGCAAATTCAGTCCCATCGATTTTAAAGGTTCAATGAGATCGTAAGATGTTTCCATCTTAAAACGAGGAAGGAACACATTAACATCCTGCGCATAACTCTTTTCAAGCAAATCCAAATCTTCAAGCTTTAATTCAGCGAGCAGACTATTGACATTTGAATTCTGACTTGGTAAAAACACTTGCATCACGACCTCCTCGCCCGAATAAGGAAGTTCAAGTGCTTGATAATTGTTGTTTTCGAGATACTTGAATGCACTTTTTTGGTACATCAATTTGCAATCTTTCTTTTCCCCATCTGATTGATAAAATGGAGCATCGTGTGTACGGGCAGAGTCAAATGTCGACTTCCATTTTCCCTTGAAATAAATTGCATTGGTGAGCACCAGTCTAATGTCGGGCGTGATGTCGACATCTTCCAATACTTTCGGGATGCGCCCTTTGGTCTTTTCGTTTGCCCAATCGTTGATAGGTTTCGCACCTGTTAGTGGGTAAAATGAAGCACCAAAACTTTCCTTCATTCTTTTTACAAAGTCGGGTTTAAGTTCCATTCGAAACCAAAGTGCATTGTCGATGTTCAAAGACACATTTCCAAACTTTCCAAGATGATTAAGCCTATCTGAAAAGGATTTGATTTCACCGAAGGTTTGCTCTCCAGGATAATGCATCACAGTTTCGTATTCTTCCAATGTTTTTCCATTCGCACCAGCGTAGGTCATCGCCAAGGCAGTGGATAAACTTAAAGGAGAGCAAAATAGATTCTCCCCACGATCGTAAAGGGTTTTACTCAACTCGAGGCTATGTAAATTCATGCCCTCTATGGTTTTGGTGCGTTGTGCTTGCAGACTAGTGACAAGGAGGATTAAGCAAATGAAGATTCTCATGGTTAGATTTTTTCTACCGCGCTTTTATGATGATACTAAATAATGGTTCAATTCTGATAAAATCAGCAACCCCGGACTTAAGTCCGGGGCTAGAAGTCCGGGGTTACTAAAAATTATAGAGTTTCTGTCGTGCATCAAACCATCTTCGCTGGATCAACCCAAGCTGTGAACTGCTCATCAGTAAGCAATCCAAGTTCGATCGAAACCTGACGAAGGGTTTTGCCTTCTTTGTGTGCCGTTTTCGCAATCTTCGCTGCGTTCTCGTAGCCGATATGCGTGTTCAATGCAGTTACCAACATCAAAGAATTTTCTAAGTGTTGCTTGATGATTGGCAAATTCGGTTCGATACCTACTGCACATTTATCGTTGAACGAAACACATGCATCACCAATTAAACGTGCACTTTGTAACACATTGGCTGCAATAAGTGGTTTGAAAACGTTCAATTCGAAATGACCATTTGAACCACCAATCGATACCGCTACATCGTTGCCCATTACTTGCGCTGCAACCATAGTCATTGCTTCTGGTTGTGTTGGATTTACTTTACCTGGCATGATTGAAGAACCTGGTTCATTGTCAGGAATTACAATTTCACCAATCCCAGAGCGTGGTCCAGAACTCAACATACGGATGTCGTTCGCAATTTTCATCATCGAAACAGCAGCGCGCTTCAAGGCACCCGAAAGTTCTACCATAGCGTCATGTGCCGCCAAAGCTTCGAATTTGTTTGGTGCTGTAACGAATGGATAACCAGTTGATTCAGCAATTTTCTTCGCCACCAAAACATCGTAACCTTTCGGAGTATTCAATCCTGTTC
>CANHIS010000118.1 GCA_947460255.1 Bacteroidota bacterium | reverse complement strand
CAAGGAATCACATCATCAAGTATCAAAACCCTTGGGGGATTGTAGGAGCGTTTCCTTAGGATTTTCTAAGGAAGCATACACAATGAAGGTAGTTGAATGAGCAATGCCTTGATTCTTAGGTGTTGCAAAATTCATTTGCCCGAGTGTATTCAATGTTACTTCTTGCCACAAGACAGTTTCAGGATTAAAGTAGTATATCTCTGTATTGGATACACGCTTAACCACATCTTTAAGTACATCAGCAGCCAATAGACCTAGTCCTCTGTCTTCATCTTCAAATATCCATTTCTCATATTGTTGTGATACCTGAAAGCCTTTCAGAACTGAATAGCCTATGGGATCGTCTTGACTAGCCCAGTAGTTCAATAGTCCCTAGAGTAACTTTAGCGCCCTGGTAGTTTGGGTCAATACATGTATTCCAAACCTTTTTGGCTTCAGCTTCATCAAACTTGTGGCTTATCTTACTCAGCCCCAACCATACATCGTGATATCGACCATCTCCGGTGTGGTTCTGCAAAGCAATAGCAATGTCTCTCCATTGATTCCGATCATCCCATCGTGACTTGGAAAGGAGGTGCAGTAACTTGCTAACATAGTCTGTACCCAAACTACTATTGGCAATTGGATGAATCACAGCATGTACTTCATCCATTACTGCTATTAAACGAGACATATGCTTATTATAGAAATCAACAAATTCATCAGGGATTGGCAGTGGCTTGTGCATACCTAGTTCTTTCACCCATTCCTTTTTGTGTGACGGTGGTACTGAGATGACACCGCGTGCCCCAGTTGAACACACAGTCTTAACATCAATAGGCAATGTGTTACCAGTAGGGTCTTTCAGCTTCCGAGCTCCATCTTTGATATGCTCAGCATACGGTGTGCGTGTGAAATAGTAGTGTTTACCATGACATGTCTTGCAAATAACAGTATGGGGAAATGTGTCTGGGAACATATGCTCGATTTTAGTACACCATGCTTCATCATCTACATCAACCACAATCAAAGATTTTCCAAGTAAAATGATTGCACCGGCCATACGAACTTCATACTCCCCTTGCTCATTCTGATGAACATATCTCTCTGTACATTCAATTGGCTTGAACATATTGGCTGTGTATTCCTTCTTTACGTGCGGATACCGCGGGATCTTTCCTGATTTAGGAGCAGCTGGCATTAAGACACAGTCTGGGTATTCGCATTGTAAGAATGCATCCATCCGCTTTAGCTTTTGAATTATTTCCGCTTCTACCATTTTGATTTCGTATATTTTATACCGAAATCACCCTTAAGTAGTTTGCGTTTTGGCTGAAAGTGCCTCGCGACGTTTACGCTGGTACTCACGGTTCCGCTGCAGTATAGAAGCCCGATATTCGGGGTCTGTATGATATCGTTCCTTCTTTTGATTTTTATCATTCTCTCTTACCTTTGCTTTGTAATCAGGATCTTCTTCAAATCTTTTCATGATGTACTGTTTACAAGTCTGTTTGAACTTCTCTTTAAATTCAGGATCCGTGTGGTACTTCCAGGTAACATAGGAAACAGACTTAGCGTTATTTTCTGTTGCAAGTTGAGGAAGTGTATCCATATGACAACAAAGTCTTTAACCCTTGATACAATATAGCGTGATGCGTTTATATATCTTACCGGTGCGCACCGAGGGTGTTCACTGTTAATACTTAAGGCGATGGGGTATATAGGTATACACACACAATGACGCACTCCTATCTGCAGAATGTATTTGCGGAGAGGGGGTGCAAGCTTCTTACAACAGAAGACGAATACATTGCTTTGAAAGTCAATCGTAAAATCCCGAAAGTCGAGTACATCGCGTCTTGTGGTCACAAACATGCTGTGCATACAAATGTTTTCATTAGCAGGAACTCTGGGATCAAGTGCCCGGCATGTGTGGCAAAAGATATTGGGGAGAGAAAAGAGGGGGATAATTCTCGAACAGTTGATGGTAACAGTCTGTGTATCGCTTTAGAGGACAAGTGTATCGATTATGTTTCCCAGCTTCTAAAAGATGATTTTGAGCTGGTCAAAAACAGAGATGGATGCCTATCTGACTTTGTCATAAGGCCGAAGGGGTCTGATAAAAATGATTGGCTTCGGATTCAAATGAAGAGTACAGAAAAACAACATTTTAAGGTTTATGGTTTCAGGCTACAACGGAAGTATCCCGACTGTGTAATTATTTGTATGTGTTGGGAAGACAAACGTATGTGGGTCTTTGACTCTGATCAGTCTATCCCAGCAGAACTCTCAATTGGCCACAAGACTTCAAAGTATGATAACTGTGCGATTAGGGTTGAAAAAGAGTTAAGCACAAGACTGCAACAAGCAATGACTATTAAAAAACTCGTTACACTTGAAACTGCAAATATTCCTATTTCACCGTTCCTCAAGAGAGAACAAGAATTTGTTAGTCTTCGTGAAGAAAAACTACATTTTCTTACCTTTTCGTATCCTACACAACAGCAACTAGTATACGATTTTTTAGTTGATGGATTGCGCGTTCAAGAGAAAGTAGCGAACAAGAAAGGTACGACCATTTCTGCAAGGTTCTGCAGAAATAATGGAAGAAAGCTTGTGCGCCCATATACAGTCGGAGAGTGCAATCTGTACTGGGTTCATTCTCCAGACAAAGACACATTCTGGGTGATTCCCGAATCTGTGTTGTTAAAAGAAGGTTACATTTCTTCAGATGAAACTGTGGGGAAAACTAACTTAGTTGTATCAAATAAAAAGTTTGAAGACTACAAGTTTACATATAGTAAGCTTGATAAGGAACTATTGCTGAAGACAATACAAACAAGGTAATACCTAGAAGGTATTGAACATTAAAAATGAAACACCTACGGTCTCGCTTGGAATCGAACCAAGACCTAATGGTTAACAGCCATTTGTGCAGAAACCACTACACCACGAGACCACACTATCTTTAGAATAAAATCCTGCAATTGGAACGCACCCTAAAGTAAAACTTTTTAGGGTTTTTGTGTGTTTTATGTTTTTTATGTGTTTTTTGAGGGGTCAATAGTCAGTATCCCGTGGTGTCAAGGTTTTTTTAGATGGCCAATGCTGCCAGCTGGCGAATCTGCTGCTCTGCCCAGGCATTCCTGTCGTAGTAGTTCTGCTGGTCGATGTCAAAGAATTTCGGCGCCTTGGCCTGGTACTTGGCGGCAGCGGTCTTCAGGCGCTCGCCGCTGTCTATCCAGAGTTTCGAGAGCAGTACCACAGCGTCGTCGGCCATGATGGTCATGCGCACGAGGTCTCGTAGGGTGTTGCGGGCGGCGGCACAGAAGGCCTCGATGACGCGTGCATAGTCAGCGTTCTTGAGCATCTTCTTCTCATAGCGCTGCAGCTGCACCTTGAACTGCTCCTCCGTGATCTGCTTGCGCATGAAGCTGATACGAAGCTGCATGTTGTCCGTGAAGTAGCCATCGAGTAGCTCTCGGCGCTCGGTCACATAGAGGTGTGTCATGCGTTGGTATAGTCTGCTGATAAGGTGGCTGTTGTTCTGGGTGGGGACGTACATGAGGATCGTGGTCATAGGTGGTACGTAGGCTGGGTTGGCGATCCAGGCAAGTGTGCGTTCGTCCTGACGGGTGGGGAAGATGACCTGGGCGCCGTCACCGGGGACGATGTCCTGTGCGCCAAACTCAAGGCCGTGTGGTGCACGGTCGGTGGCATTGGGGTTCTTGCGGATGTAGTCAAAGTAGTGCGGGTTATGGATGACACCGTCCTCGGGTTTGCCGGTGATCCAGTTCCATGGCTTGTGGCAGACGACACACCACATCTGGTTGCAGCCCGAGATCTTGAAGGTCGGCGCCGCACAGTGGGGACAGGGCTTGCTCTCGCTGGCTAGTGCCTTGGTCGTCAGGACGTCGTTGGGGTCGCAGGTGTGGACGAGCGCAGCTTGGTCGCTGCTTTTGTGGACGAGCGCATCGCCTATGCACACGTGGCAGTCCTTGCAGACCTTGGTGGCACACATGCCGCAGCTGTACCCTGGGCGCAGGATGAAGCCCATGCAGCCGTCGGCGGGACAGGGCATGACCAGCTTAGGCTCCTCGGGCGCGGCGGGGTTGGCAGCGGGTAGATGAGCGGCTTGCGGCGGCGGGCGCGTGGGGTCACGGCCGTACAGCTCGACGATCTGTTGGTGTAGCGCGGCCGAGCGCTTCTTGAGGGCGTTGTAGTCTTTTTTCAGCTCGAGGGCATTCTTACTTACCTCGGCAGAGTAGTTGCCGCGCTTGGACAGGATCAGGTCGGCCATAGGAGTGTAGTTGCCGGCGGATAGCGCTAGCAACCGGATCTGCTCCTTCACCCTGAATGCCTCCAACACGACGTCACGGCGGAGGTCTTTCAGAGCCTTCACTTCATCCTGCCAGGCGATGTAGAGCTGGGTCGCCGGCATCATGCCACGCTCGCGCTCGAACAGGCGGTTCTCCCGGTACACCTTCCAGTCAGTGGTCACCCACTTCTTGCTGAAAGAGGCAGCGAGGTGGTCACGATCCCACTCGGCATGGCAGCTCATGCAGTCGGCGGTATCGCGTGTGCCCTCGAATATGTAGCGCTGTGTGCATGTCTTGCAGGCTGTGTGGTCACAGGCAGGACAGGTCACCAGCTTCTTGGTGGATTCTTCACAGCAGATAGGACAGGAGACGGTCTTGGGAGCCATGGTAAGAGGTAACAAGATTGCTCACAATTTGACTTTCTCATGTAATTTCAATTTTTTGATTAAAGTAGTTTTCCTTTTTTGCGGATGTATGCCTGTGGTGTGTTAGGTGGCTCAACAAGACCGTAAATGCCCAGCCAGGCGCGCTCCATGAAGTGTCCCACCTCTGGGTTGAGGCTTACACCCACACAGTCACGCAATCGGGCATAAAAGTCCAGGGGGCGCTTAAGGATCTGGGTATGGGCTACAGCATAAAGACCTCCAATCCAAAAAGGGAGCGTGTGCCAGGCTTCACCGTTCTTCCATTCACCCACAAACTCGTTGTACCAGTCTCCAAAACACTTTGGGGAGCGCGGGTCTAGACGCTCACCGGCATGAGCAGTAATCCTAAACCCATAGTGGGCAGTACAGGAGTGTCCTATCTCATGCGCCCAGGTATTAGCAAAAGATGTGCTGCCACGGCCATTAGCCACTGCGTCTTCAATTAAGTTTTGGACAAGCTGCACGGGGGTCTGAGGCATGCCGTACCACTTGAAATGTTCCTTAAAATCCCCTTGGAGGCACACAATATAGCCGTCTTTTAGCTTGTCATAATGTTCCACAATATGTGTCAAATAAGTATGACTTTCACGACCTACATTCGACAAGTTCTTACAAGTCACATGGTCACCGCAAATCTCTTCTGGAAGCTTCACAAGTGTTTGTGATTTGTTATAGATATAGACACGAATGTCATATTTATCGCCGAGTGTGTTGAGGGTATCTTCTAGCCAATCTAGGTTTTCCTTATATCGTGCAATAACAAGATGGATGTGAGGGCGGACAGGGGAGGCCATAGGGGGCGTCTTAAACTGAAGCGGGGTTTAATAGTGAAATTCTTTTACGCACCAAATGGAATAGTTTTTAAAGTTTTGGACTATGAAATCGAAGTATTATGAATAACAAGATTACACAAAGGAAAAGCGACAGTAGCACAAACCATCTCCAGCCAATCCATGGCCACATGGTTGACAAAACATTTCGCTTGGTAACCTGTCCATTGCTACAAGATAAAGCACGGCCTACAGCTTCTGCCCAGCTTCCGGACTTATTATCACTTCCAATACACCAATCTTGTTCGAACAGGCTAGGGACATATGTGTAGCTGTCAAACCGTTTTGTGTTGATATACATATCGAAATGAATTGGATTTGTTTCGAAGTATGCTTCGCAATCTACTTGTCCTTTGACACAGCGGATAAAGGAAGGCGAGAGTTTGGCGGCTGCTCGATCCGCGGGGTCTGAAGGATCGGGGGCTAGCTCCAAACCATCTAAAACCCGCTCTATTCCGCGCTTGGAATACACATAAGCATGTGCGCCAACGGGGCGATACTTGATAATGTGTGGGTCTTCGTAGTTGTCACCACCTAGTTCTATGAGTGTGCCATCTGGGAACACATCCACTGCATTACCCCCGCGGCCATAAGGACTTAAAAGGCGACCTAGGTAGTGGAAGATAGGAATGCTGCCCAAAAAGAACAGATCCCATTTAATAATATTTTCATCCATCCATTTCACGGCATGTGCTATTTGCTGCTCATCATAATAATCGGTGGTAATGACATCGTCTTCAAAAACAACTGCTTTGAAATTGGGTTTATGACTCAATTCTTTTTGGAGCCACCACGCCACACTTATATGGGAATGTAGACATCCATATCTGCCTCCCAGGGGATGTGGCTGTGCAACAAAGAAGCGAACGGGTATCCCCAGCTCCTTGAAAAACGTTTCAGCCCGGGCACGTCTATCAGGACGGGTTGATAGCGTAATGCAAATTATTTCATCAAAAGATTCTTCCCAAATTTTACTTATGCGCTCCGGTATTGTTTTAGTTGCCTCCATAAACCAATCATCTATAAATGGATGTGGTTTTGAGTATGATAGGTAGATAACATTAAAGAGTAGGTGATGGGGTTTAGGGTGCACAACATAAATAACGCGGAGGGGTCTTAAGTATTTTCAATGCAAGTGAATAATATTTAAAGGTAGCATACGGTTTTATTTCTAAATGTGTTTGACTTGTCCATGTGGTAAAACCTTGACCTCGCGTAGTGGTTTCTACTCGCATGTAAAGACGTGTACTGTCAAGGAACGAGTCAAAGCTCTAGAGAAAGAGCTTGCTGAAACCAAGCAAAAGCTGATCCGATTGGAAAATCAACTTTCAGACTTAGAGGGATTGAAGATTACTATTTCCCGTTTTGTAAAGGTGTTAGACTTGTGAAATTTCAATGTTTGGGTGGGATCACGCAATAATAAATCGGGGTAGCTGGAGCCAGGATAAATGTGATTCAAACACACGTTTCTTAAATGCTTCTAGGAAACCATGCTTCTCTAGCTCGGCACGCTGGGGGTAAAAGGCAAAGTGCACCACTACGAATCCGCCAAAGATGGCGTTATAGATGCCGAGTGCCTTGGGGATATCTACACTAATAAGATGTTCATCATCGCTTCCATAGCCCACTAGACCATTACACCACTTCTTAAAGTCACTGCCCACCCAGGCAATTACATTGATACTTACACGCTCATGTTCATAGAGGAACCAGGGGAAATCATAGCGGAGTGAATCAAAATGTTTTGTGTCTAGCACCTGGGTGTGGAGGTCAAGAGTGAATGCGGGGTTTGCCCAACTGACGGGATCAAAACCTCGGTAGCCCGCTAGACCTAGATCGCGTTTATAATGGAACTTTCCCATGCGTTGAAGGAGATGCACACAGTGTGAATTATTTACAGTATTGGCATAAACCATGAAAAGATCACGATGTTTGATACGGAAGTCTAGGAAAGCGGCAAATGCGGCGGGTTTGTCTAGCATGGCAATATCATCATCCACTTTCACATAGATGGTGTTCTCCTCCACACAATACTTATAGAAGCAACTGACTGTCTTTGAGCCATCCACTTGTGTGTTAGGTGGCAGGTCAACCAGTTTGATATAGGCTATCTTATCAGACAGGTCTTTCATATATTTGATATCTTCCTTGTTCACAGTATTGACCCAAAAATGAATTTCGTCTATTAGATTTGCTTCCTTATATACCAGTAACTGGGGTATAAGGAGCTCCATATAAGCCTTGCGACCGGCAGGGATACAGATAATGATTTTCCAGCCCTTGTACATGGTGCTTGATTCTTAAGCTATAGTTTTATAGAAACAATTTACCTTAAACTAAACTCGCAAAACCAGAGAAAAGTGAAACGTATGTAGAACGTTCCTCTGTCAAACTCACTACCATGCCAGCTTCAAACACGCTTCCGGGCTACGGGGAGTTTATCAGCATCCTGGAGACGGTGTTGAATGCGCACAGTGGTGTGGAGGGTGATAAAATGATTGGTCAGTGTCTGGTGGAGTTGAAAGAGATGTATGATGATAAGTAGAGTATCGTGGTAGGCGGTCTTACATCCTCTCATAAACTCGCGAATCCCATATTTTCCTCTGTATAAAAAACGGTTGGCCAGTTGAAATGTATTTGTGGTCTTTACCCCCCGGCACAAACTATATAAGGAATTATGGAGTTGTTTATGTTGTAATGAAGTACTTGGGGTCTATAGGTTTGCGTGTATAGAAGTCTTTAATAAACTCATTTAGTTGGGGAATATATTCAGTCTCCTTTAGCTTATCAAATGTCTCCTGCCTTGTTTCTGTAAACCAATTTTGTATCTTTGCTTTTAAAGGGGTCTGGGAAAGATCATTAAAGGTTTTTGTTTGGAACGACAAAGCAGTGTCAATCATCATATCAAGAGAATCATTTTTCTCCAAGAGAGTCCATTCTTTATTGATTATGAGACCATCTGAGTGTTTGTAGGTATAAATCCATATGAAATTGGGATGGTCTTCTGCATATCTGACCGTCATATTCTCTGGGATTCCGAAATATATATAGATACAGAGAGGTAATACGCCCTTACGCCCTAGAAGTGTATATTTTCTAGCAATTTGTTCAGGTACCAAGTTTGTATTAATATTGGTAAACGAAAGTCTTTTGTCGATTTCATGAAGAGTCTTATAGAGTCTGAACTCTTCTTCCACTTTGGCTTTTTCCTGTTGAAGACGTTGTACTTTGGCAATAGCACCACAGCGCATCTTGTGATTTGTGGCGCCTTGTTTGGTGTTGAAACGTTTATCGCATCCAGGACATGTCCAGACACAGGGGTTAGAATCTATTTCGTTCATTTTTAATGGAGCTCTGTTGCGTCAAAAGCCTTTAAGTGGTGTCAATATTTGAGTCTACAACATATATGACTCCATAATCCTTTAAGTAGTTTTCGATGTGCAGAAATGTTACACGGCAAACCAAAAATATATTTACGAGGTGAGGTCTGTTTTCTTCCAAGCACCTTAGTACACTTTTTTTATACATAGGTTAAAAATATTGAAAATATAATACATTTGTTTGTTTACTTGTGTCCAAGGCTTACTCGAACATGCCCTCAAACATTTCTATCTACTTGCTCAAATTAGAACATGGTAAGTTCTATGTGGGTAAGACTTCACAACTCAACTTTAGACTGACTGACCATTTCTCTGGAAACGCTTGTGAATGGACAAGAGTACACAAACCACTTTCTGTATTGAAAATCATACCAAACTGTGATGACTTTGATGAAGACAAATATACGAAAATGGCTATGAGCCAGTTTGGCATTGACAATGTACGAGGAGGCAGCTATTCACAAATTCAACTACCACATGAGACACAAGCTCTACTTGTTCGAGAGCTTAGAGGTGCGCGGAATACATGTTTTACATGTGGTAGAACTGGTCATTTTGCAAACACATGTCCCGGACACCGTAATGTTACATGTTTTAGATGTGGTAAAAACGGACATTACGCCAATGAATGTAACTTGGATGAGTATGACACAGAAGATGATGAGACAGACGATGAGGACGAGGATGATATTGTATGTTTCAGATGTGGACGATTAGGACACTATGCAAATCAATGTTTCAGGAGATGACTCCTGTTGCCAAATTCCTTTTGAGGCAGCGAATTCTCATCAAATAAAAAAACAACGACATTACTGATCATATAAATTAAATTTTCCTATGTACTTTTTGTTTAGCCCATTGTCACTGGGGTGTAAACAAAGAACTCAGGAAACATTTTTAAGCGCTTTCGATACATACTGTAAAAAGGCCACCACATATCAACATAACTCACGTTTTTTATACATGGGTTTATGAGCAATTGAAAGATTGACTTAAAAGTGAATGAGAATGAGGGGATATAAAAAACGTGTACTCATCCTCTTGGAAAGTTTAGGAGCTCTTCCCCAAACCAAAACTATTTTTAGCGGGCAAGGTCTATTTCTCTCCCAGCACCTTAGTACACGTTTTTTATACAAGGGTTTATGAGCAATTGAAAGATTGACTTAAAAGTGAATGAGAATAAGGGGATATAAAAAACGTGTACTCATCCTCTTGGAAAGTTTAGGAGCTCTTCCCCAAACCAAAACTATTTTTAGCGGGCAAGGTCTATTTTCCTCCAAGCACTTCGGTACACGTTTTTTATACAAAGGT
>CANHIS010000117.1 GCA_947460255.1 Bacteroidota bacterium | reverse complement strand
TACGATTTGGTCGCACGCTGAAACTGGAGTTGATCTTACCTTTCAGCGCGATTTAATTCTTAAAAAGTGGTGCAAAAACAACCTTGTAATTTGGAAAGAATCCCCCACACATGCCGTAATTCGAGGGAGAAAACAAAAAAGTGCTTATTGGTCGGCAGGTTGGGAAGCTTATGTGAGAAGCGAAATTTGGAATCCTAATTTGCATGAATTAAAATCGATTCAGCTTGATAAATCAACTGTTTCAAAATATTTTTACGATATCAATTGGGCGCCCAATTCCAATTTTCAACCTGGTGGTGAAAGCTATGCCTGGAAATACCTAAATTCATTTCTTCAAGAACGTCATCGCCAGTATTTTCGGTCGATTTCGAAGCCAGAAGCCAGTCGAAAACATTGTAGTAGAATTTCTACTTATTTGGCATGGGGAAATATTTCAATTCGTCAAGCTTGGCAAGCCGCTGAATTAGCCAAGAATACTGGTCAGAAAAGAGATTTGTATCAATTTCAAACCCGTTTAAAATGGCAAGGACATTTCATTCAGAAATTTGAAACTGAATGTCGCATTGAATTTGAAAATCAAAACAGAACATTTAATGCATTTCGAAATGATATAAATGAAACCTTAGTGGAATCATGGAAGCAAGGTTTAACGGGCTTTCCGCTCGTTGATGCATCAATGCGTTGTGTTAAAGCTACGGGTTATTTGAATTTCCGAATGCGTTCGATGCTCATTTCTTTTTTATGCCATCAACTTTGGCAACCATGGCAAGCCGGTGCTGCATTTATGGCTGCTCAATTTCTCGATTTCGAGCCTGGAATTCATTATCCGCAATTTCAAATGCAGGCAGCAACAACAGGAATTAATACAGTGCGCATTTATGATCCTGTGAAGCAGAGTTTAGACCATGATCCTGATGGGAATTTTATTAGAAAATGGGTGCCTGAATTAATTTCATTGCCTAATGGTCTTATTCATACACCATGGAATCTTACAGCTATGGAGCAACAATTTTATGGATTTTACTTAGGTGTTCATTATCCAAATCCAATTGTCGATCTAAAAAAGACCACTGTGTATGCAGCAGAAATTCTTTGGAAAACCTTGAAATCTAAAGAGAATCGTTCGGCTGCCAAAGAGATTTTAGGACGTCATGTTGTATCCGATGCGCGTAAACGTGCAATGAAAGAGGGTCGTGATTTTAGTTAAATACATTGTATTTTGATCTTAATTCTCAGTGATCATCAGTGTTTTTTTCAATCGTTCTGTGTGATAGCTTGCACACAAGGAAAAATCTAGATGATGAGAAAATTTGACCCAAAACATTTTAACGCACAAACCTTTTTATTGATCTTATTCCTTACGGCAATAAGTCACATTGGTATTTCGCAAACCGTTGTTTGGAGCGACAATTTTGATGCTCCAACAGGTGGTGCCAACAACAATAACGGTGGAGTAGGGTGGACATTGAATTCTGGAGGAACAGGAACGAATGAGTGGTACATTATTACTCCTTCATCAAATCTTGGTTGCACCTCTACTGGAAATCAAATGCATATTTCATGCGATGATATTTTGTGTGGATTTTTTGGAAATGGCCCCAACGATCCAATTTACAATGCATCTAACTCAAACAATAGATCGGCTGTCTCTCCAAATATCAGTACGGTTGCACAAAATTCTTTGGTTTTATCTTTCGAATTCGTTTGTCAAGGAGTCGCAAATCAAGATTATGGTTTACTAGCCTTCAGTGCTGATGGTGGCACAAATTGGACAGAATTTCCTGAGCGGTATGAAGGTGTTGTTACTTGTTCTACAAAAGTGATCACTGTGCCAGCTCAATTTCTAAACATTCCAAATTTTAAGATTCGTTTTCGTTGGATTGAAAGTAATTCAAGTGCAGGTTTGGATCCTCCATTTTCAGTCGATAATATTCGTTTAACTTCACCCACTTCAACCTGCACGCCTCCTACCGTTAATGCAGGCAGCAATGTGTCGATTTGCTCAGGTCAATCCACAACAATTGGTGGAGCTCCAACAGCAACTGGTGGAAATCCAGCCAATTACGTTTACACTTGGTCGCCTGCTACAGGTTTAAGTAGCACAACAATTGCAAATCCTACAGCAAATCCCACTACAACAACAACTTACACTGTTAGTGTGAACGGCGGAAATGCAACCTGCACTGCAACATCAACTGTTACAGTTACCGTAAATACGCCCGATGTACTTGCCGTTTCTCCATCAGGCAACCAGTCAATTTGCCCTGGCGGAAGCATCCAACTTTCAGCGGCCAGTGGATTTACCAATTATTCATGGAGCACGCCAGCAGGTGTGGTTTCAGGGCAATCGATCACAGCCACGCAAGCTGGGAGTTATCAAGTTACAGCTACAGATCCTGATGGATGCACTTCCACATCAACCAGCACACAAGTCAATGTTACCAGTGTTCCTGCGTTTTCAATTTCGTCTGCTGCTGATTTGGATCTCTGTCCAGGTGAAAACGTACTTCTCAGCGGAACACCAGGTTTCACAAATTACGTTTGGAGCACCCCAACAGGCAACCAGAATGGAAGTTCGATATCCGCCGCAGCTGCTGGTAATTATGGACTTTCCGCTTCCTTTGGAACTTGCCCTGTAGCCGCAACCAGTGTAACCATTGTAATTGTTTCGGCTCCAGCGCTAACTACTTCACCTTCAGGCTCTGTAACAGTTTGTCCGGGCCAATCAGTCACATTAACTGGTCTTCCAGGTTTTTCAAATTACCAATGGAACACGCCAGCAGGGTTGTTTTTAAACAATATCGTTAATGCTTCAACGCCAGGAGAGTATGTTTTGTCGGCCGACTATATTGGCTGTACGATCGAAGCTCAACCAATAACGCTTAGCGCCATTTCAATTCCAGCGCTCAACGTAGCACCTGGAGGGCAAGTCAATGTTTGTCCGGGCGAAACACCAATTTTAACAGCCACTTCAGGCTTCAGCAATTATGTTTGGTCAACCCCTTCGGGAAATCAAAGTGGAAGTACAATCACTGCTTCAACCAACGGAGCTTACAGTGTTTCAGCTAACTTTTTAGGATGTTCGGCTAACTCAACGGTTGTAAATGTTGCATCTGTAATCATTCCAACACTCACCATTACGGCCAATGGTTCTACATCAATTTGCCCTGGCGGGGATGTTGAATTGAGTGCAACTTCAGGCTTTACAAATTACAATTGGAACACACCATCTGGCAATCAGACGGGCATAAGCATCAATGCACAAACAGCTGGAAGTTATTCTGTTTCTGCCACTTTCAGTGGATGCGCGGCTTCCTCATCACCATTGATTGTCGCCACAATTGCAACACCAGCTCTCAGCACAACACCATCAGGCACGATTTCAATCTGCAATGGAGCATCAGAAACAATTACTGCTGCTGCTGGATTTTCGAATTATTCTTGGTCAACGCCATCGGGTGCAATTTCGGGAACAACCGTGGAAGCGGATCAAGCAGGAGTTTACCAGCTTTCTGCTGATTTTGAACAATGTACAATCTTGGCAGCACCAATTGTCGTTAATTTTTCTGTTCCTTTCGTAATTTCAGTTTCACCAAACGGACCAATTAATTTGTGCGGAGATGAAACAATAACCTTGGTCGCTCAGTCTGGATTGTCGAACTACCAATGGTCCACTAGCGAATTTGGGCAAAGTTTAGAAGTAGGACTTTCAGGAGGTTATTCGGTGAGTGCAGAAGATGCATCTGGCTGCATTGGAACTTCTGGAATTGTTCAAGTGAATCAGATCGACAATCCTGTTGCTGGATTTACCTACGAACAAAATTTAGATGAATTGTATGAGATCAATTTCACGAACACCAGCGAAAACGCTACAAGTTACCTGTGGAATTTTAACAGCAGCAATTCAAGCACTGATGCAAATCCATCGTTCGATTTTCCTTTCGACAATACATGGCCGGTAAGTCTTGTAGCGACTAATTCTTGTGGATCAGATACATTCTTGTTTGATGTAGTGGTAATCAAGACAAGTCTGGAAGACATCAGTGGATTGGAAATAGACTTGCTTCAGCTTTCTGATGGAAGTTTACAAATCACCGGAAATTTGGATGTTGCGCAAGTTCTAACCTTGGATGTTTTAGCATCAAACGGTCAAGTGATGTGGCAAGGAAACACAGCGAAATCGAATTTGGTCAATATTCAAATTCCAGCTTTTGAAGCTGCAAAAGGGTTGTATTTCGTTCGGATTCAATCAGATAGTAAAGCGCGAATTTTACGTTATTTGCGACAATAACCAAACGGAATGATTACGTTAGAAACACCAAGGCTTCATTTGCGGCAGTTTTTACCCAAGGATGCCTTGGTGTTTTTTTTATTGAATGCAGATGCTGAAGTGATTCGATACACTGGAGATCAGCCGTTTCGCAGTGTTGGAGAGAGTTTGGCCTTGATTGAAGGGTATCGCCAATATGCGGATTATGGCTTAGGAAGATTGGTAATGGTTGAAAAATCTTCAGGTGAAGTGATTGGCTGGTGCGGCTTGAAATACTTGGTAGACGAAGATGAAGTGGATATTGGTTACCGAATATTCAAACGATTTTGGAACCAAGGTTTCACCACCGAAGCCGCGCAAGCCTGTTTGAAATTTGGCTTTGAAGTGAAGCAATTGAAGTCCATCATTGGTCGAGCAAACGCGTCGAATATTGCTTCGATCAAAGTATTCGATAAACTCGGATTGACATTCGAGAGAGACGATAACTTAGACAATAAACCTTGGAAATTGTATCGAATTACGAAGGAGGAGTGGGAGAATTTAACTCACTAATCACTCAAACCGTAGCGCATCAATTGGATCAAGTTTAGCTGCCTTCACGGCTGGAATGAGGCCAGAAAGTAAGCCCACAACAAAACATAAAATGGCCGCTAAAATCATCCAAACCCATGGAATCACAAAACCTTGATCGAAGAAGAATGAGACACCGTTTCCAATTAAAATACCTAGAATAATTCCGAAGATTCCACCCAATTGACATATCACAATGGCTTCGATCAGGAACTGATTTCGTATGCTATTTGATGTAGCTCCAATGGCCTTTCGAACGCCAATTTCACGTGTGCGTTCTGTAACTGAAACCAGCATGATGTTCATCAATCCAATTGCCGCACCCAACAATGTGATAATGGCGATCAATGTGGCCGCAATGGTTACATAACTGAGATTTCCAATCAACATCGTTGAAAGATTATCGGATCGAGTAATTTCGAAATTCTGTCTTTCCTTCACACCAAGTTTTCTGATTTTTCGAAACAGTCCAGTGGCTTCCGCTGTAGTTGCATCCAGCAGTTCTGGGGTGATTGATAAAACATTCAAGACAAACGACATATCGTTGCTTCCGAAGTTTTTACGGACGTTAAGTACTGGAAGAAGTACCATTTTGTCGCCTCCAAATCCAATACTGGAGCCCTTTTCCTTGAACACACCTATCACTTTGGCTTTCTGACCACCAACAGAGATTACTTTATCAACTGCAGATTGTTTTGGGAATAAACGAATCTTGATTTCATTTCCAATAATGGCCACATTTGCTCCTGATTCAATTTCCCTCGCAGAGAAATTACGACCGTCTTCCAAATCGTAACCTGCGGTTAAAATGTAGTTTTCATCGCCTCCAAAGATGGCAATGTTAGGATTCGTTTTTTCTGAATTGTACTTAATTGTTGCGGCACGCGAGCCTACACAAGTGATTCCTACTTTTGAAGGAAACTTGAAATCATTTTTGAAACCAATAGCTTCATCGTAACTGATTCGCCTAAAGACTTCACGTTTTTGCTGTGCTCCACCAATTCTCACATTCGAGCTCCGGTTTCGGATGTTAAATGTGTTTGCTCCCATCGTTGTGAAATTGTTGGTAATGGAATCTTTGATTACATCGATGGCTGTAAGAATCCCAACAAGTGCACTGATACCAAGAGCAATAATCATGATGGTGAGGAAAGTCCTCAACGACTGCGATTTAATCGACAGCAAAGCCATCCTGATATTTTCACGCAGTAAAGTGTTCATGGGGCGAAGGTAGGAATAAGAATGCCATGAAGCGGCTGGAACATTTCATCCCAATTGAATTTACTATTCAATATCCAAATCATATTTCAACAACAAGCCCGATAGGCCATCTGTCGAAAATCTAGCCTTTCGGATATGGTTTGATTCTGGATCAATTTGGTAGTAACGTGCATTTCGAAAATCAGTCTTTTCAAGTATTGTATTGTCGAACGTTGCATCCAATAAATCTGATTCATTAAAATTTGACGAACTAAGATCACATTCACTAAAGTCGCATTCCCGCAAATTGCAAGATTGGAACTGAGTCTTTTTCATTTTTAATCGGAAAAATGAGGCCAGATTGAGGTTGCAATTTGAAAAACTTACTTCAAACAAAAAGGGATTGCAGTGTTCAAAGTGAAGACCGAGTAATTTGCAATCTTTAAATTTGACTTCTCTAAACGAAGCATTTGATAGATTTACCATACTTAAGTCGCAACCAATAAAGGAACAGTCGGCAAATAGGTATCCACTAAAATCGAGATTTGCAAACGTGCAATCAATAAATGCGCAGTTTTCATATTCGCCCAATTCAAGGGGCTCTGAATTGCAGTTCAGCTTTTTGAATTGTTGATCGCTGATATAATTTCCTGCCATGGTGAAAGCCCGAATCCCAGTAAAATTAGAACTGAATAATTTTAATTTCCCAAGGTTGAAGCTCTAATTTATCGAGATTGATTGAGCCACCATTGATTACATCCGTTCCATTCCGTTTGCCGTTCAGTAATTCATCGTAACGTGCAGCATTGGGAAGAGGTTCGGGTTTTTCGTTGGCATTCATAACCACCATCACAGTTGATTGTTGGTCGTAACGAAAATACACGTACAAGCTTTTTTCGGGAACGAATTGCATCAATTTTCCACTCTGAACAGCTGAATTCGATTTTCGCCATTGTGCTACTTTTCTCGTGAAATTAAAAGCATCATTTTCCTTTTCGTTTCTTCCAGAAGCTTCGAATTTGTTGGATGAATCACCGGTCCAACCACCTTTAAAATCCATTCGAACCCATCCATCAGGATTCGAAAAACCAGTCATTAGAACCTCAGTACCGTAATACAACGAAGGAATCCCGCGCATTGTTAGCAGAAAACCAACACCCATTTTGTACTTTCTGATGTCTTCTCCAACCACAGAGTAAAAGCGACTCAAATCATGGTTATCGAGGAATGTTACGTTGCGCATTGGATGCGCGTACAAACCATCTTCAGCTAAGGTGTAGTAGATTTTTGCAAGTCCGTCGGTCCAGCTGAACGGTCGCGTAAGAGCTTCATTGATCGCTTTGTAAATTTGAAAATCAATTACAGAAGGCAGTTTGGAGTCAAAACTTTTACGGGCTTTATACTTTTCAGCAAAGAACGATTGAACGGTAACAGAATGTTCCCAAATTTCTCCAAACATGTTCATTTCAGGATATTCCAGCAGAATGTCGGCAGCCATTTGTGCCATGTACGCTTGATCTGGATATGCATATGTATCTATGCGAAAATCATCAACTCCTGCATATTCAGCCCACCAGATATAGCTTTGGGTGAGGTATTTGGCCACATGTGGATTCTTTTGATTTAAATCGGGCATGTGGTAATCGAACCACCCATTGTGAAATACATTTAATTCATTCTGAGATGCGTATGGATCCAAAACCAGTGGAGCACGGTAATTTGTTCGGGTAAATTCCTTCCATTCGTTTACCCATGATTTTTCTGGCAGATTTCTAAATAACCAATGTCGATTTCCGATATGGTTTGGTACGATGTCCATCACCACCTTCATTCCACGTTTGTGTGTTTCTTCGGCGAATTTCAGGTAGGTTTCATTGCTCCCAAGTCGAGGATCTATTTTGTAATGATCGGTGATTGCATAACCGTGATAGGATGTTTTGGGCTGATCATTTTCCTGAACTGGATTCAGCCATACAGCAGTTACACCAAGATCGTTTAAGTAGTCTAACTTGTTGATCGCACCTTGAATATCACCTCCATGTCGCCAATACATGGAATCGCGGTTGATGGAGGCTTCTTGTGTGCCTTTCACGATGTCGTTGGAAGGATCGCCATTAGCAAATCGATCAGGCATGATCAGATAAATAAAATCAGAAGTGCGCACACCTCGTGTTTTGGCTTGTTCACGATTGGTGCGTTGTTTCAATTCGTACGTGTAACTCAGCTTTTTCTTTCCTGAAGTGAATGTTATGGGGAACTTTCCAGGCAGCACATTGACATCGATCACCAAAGTGAGAAAAAGGTAATCTTTGTTTTCGACTGAGTCTTGCTTTACCAATCGAACACCTTGATAATCTATACTTGCCTTGTATTTCGCAATTTGTGGATTGTAAACAAGAAGCTCCAATTGCGGATTATTCATGCCTGCCCACCAAAATGCAGGATCAATACGGGCTATTTCGTTGACATTGTTTTTTTGAGCCGAGGCTACAAATGGCAGTAAAAGAAGCAGGATTTGTATAACTCTCATGGTATATTCTTTCATTTTAAGGCAAACTACATGCTTTTTAAATCAATTAGAAAACAACAATGTCAAGCTTGGTCTCACAATATTAATGCAGTGCTCATTCATAGTTGAAATCTAAAGTGTCGATCTGACACCAAAGCAAATATATCTATTCGTTTCGTTTAAACAAACGGACAGTTTAATGAGACAGGATTTAATTGAGTAATTGTTTTATTTTATTGATGGTTGATTTACCAATTCCATGCAATTTCGATAAATCCTCAAGGTTGTTTTTTTGAATATCTTCTAGCGAGGTAATTTTATGTTGAAACAAAGCTCTCTGCGCAGGGGCAGAAAATTGTAGAAGAAATTCATAGTCTTTGTGAGCGCTGGCTGCACATATTGGGCAAACTCTACAACTTGAAATTCGCTCGAAGCAATGACCGTTTTCACAAGTAATCTTCATTTTGATTTGTTGAGATTTTCATTTACTCTAAAAACGGTTATTTTCTGAATTAATTCAATTGGTAACTCTTTATCAAGTTTGAATTGAATCGCCCCTTTCGAGGTTTTGAAGGATTTTAGTTCATTAATAAAATTGGAGATTCCTGATGGGGCAGGATAGAAGCCAATATGATTTTTATAGGCAGCAAAATGAACCAGATTTCCTTTCAAATAAAATGCAGGCATTCCATAAGACATTTTCTCAGTTGCATCTGGGGCAACATGCTTAACTGCTGCATAAATTTGTGAAAGCAGATCCTGGATTTCTTTTGGTTGATTGATATAGTATTCTTTAAACGATGAATTTATCATTGCTTTATTTTCCTTTGAAACAAATGGCAATGTATGGATTTTGTTTTTATTAATCTTTGAATCTCAAAGAACAATTTAAATACAGTTTTATATTGAACATTTTAAAATAGACATTATCTGTAAATGTCTTTATTTTCAATCATTTAAACGACAATTACGTGGGCTATAAATTCTATTTATCTGCATTGTTAAAAGAATCGATCGCACCGATTATTCATTTGAAATCTATTGATAAAAAACTGCTTTTTACATCTATTTTAACAATCAGATTTTGAAATACTTACACAATTTGTTTATTTAAAAATTAGTGTCATAACTCTATCATGAATAATGATTTAACTAGTTGGTTCTTCTACAAATTAGAAAACAAGATTTTCATCCCTTTTCATTTCCTCGAAACTAAACAATACCATGCTTTTGCTTGTTATCTTTAAAGTATTTTATCAAAATTTTGATGAGCCAACAGATCACTACAATTTCATTTTTTCGTTTCGCAGGACTTAAATCCAAAATTTGGGCATTTTCGATGATGCAAAAAGGGCACACACATTTAAAGTCAGTAAACGGACTTTCATTCTATAAGCTGATGGGAAGTGGTAAGAATGGTGGTTTTAATCCATTTCCCGATTGGTCTGTTTATGCTTTGCTTCAAGTTTGGGACAATGAAAATTCTGCAAATCGTTTCTTTGATACACATCCACTCATTGAGCAATACAAATCAAAGGCGTCTGAAATATGGACTTTATTCCTCAGAAATATAGCTGCTCATGGAACTTGGAATTCAATAAAACCCTTCGAAATCAGCTTCAATGTAAGTCAAGACGCACCAGTTGCAGTGCTCACTCGTGCAACCATAAAGTGGAACTGGTTAATTGAATTTTGGAAGTATGTACCAACATCTCAAAGATCTTTGAAGCAAAATGAGGGTCTAGAATTTTCAATTGGTGTTGGTGAAGTTCCAATTGTGCAAATGGCAACATTTAGTTTATGGAAAGATACAGCATCATTGAAGAAATTTGCATAT
>CANHIS010000116.1 GCA_947460255.1 Bacteroidota bacterium | reverse complement strand
TGCCTAGTTCGCGGCTAATATCTGCTATCGATCTGCCACCTTCGGCTTCCTTGATAGCTTTGACAATTTGTGTCTCTGTGAATTTGGTCTTTTTCATCGTTGATTAAAATTAAGATTTATTCCTAATTCCAACCAGTCCAGATTTTAGGGGTATTTACATCTCCTTTGCAACCTAAAGCATGGTTGCTTATTAAGCCTTGCTCTTCTGTATAATTTGTAAAAGTTTTTCCATCGTAAAAGCAAACCCCTTTATCATCATCGCCAAACCAAATATTTCCATTTTTATCTTCATACATGGAAGGTATAGTATTTCCAGACAAACCATGATTTGTATTATAGGCAGTAAATGACTTTTCATCAAACTTTACTACCCCATTTGCAATCGTACCAAACCAGATATTGCCTTTATTATCTTCTTGAATACTTAATATATTATTATAAGGTAAACCTTGATTTGTGGTATAATTAGTTACAGCACCTCCATCATACCTAATAATTCCTCCACCATAGGTAGAAAACCAAAGATTACCTGCATTGTCTTCGGTAATATCAAAAATGGCATCACTAGAAAGTCCTTCTTTTGTTGTAAACTTTGTGAACTTGTTTCCATCAAATCTTAAAACACCGTCTCCGTCGGTTCCGAACCAAACATTGCCATTTTTATCAAGTAATGTGCAGAATATTGACTCTCCTAAAGTTTCATTTTCATCATAGTAATCAATAAACTTTCCATCTTTTAAACAGGAGAAACCTTTTTCTAAAGTTCCAATCCAAATCCCACCATTTCTATCTTCAGTTATAGTTTTTACAACGTTATCTGGAAGTCCGTTGGAAGTAGAATAATTGGTAAATATATTTCCATCCAAAATGGAGATTCCTCCATCTGTACCAATCCAAATTTTGCCTTTACTATCTAATTTTAAAGTTTGCACATTATTATTTACTAAACCTTGAGCGGTTGTGTAATTGACAAACTTTTTTCCATCGTATTTCGAAATTCCATTATCTCTGGAACCAAACCATAAATTACCTTGTTTATCTGTAATTACTGAATAAAAATTGTTTGAGGTTAAACCATCTTTTATAGAATAATTTATAAATTGATGTCCGTCAAATTTAGACACACCATTTACAGCTGTTGCAAACCATAAATCTCCATCATTATCTTGACAAATGGAGAATACTTGATTGCTGCTCAGACCATGAGAAGTATTGTAATTTGTAAAAGATTTTCCGTCGAATTTAGAAACTCCTGCGCCTAAAGTGCCAAACCAGAGATTTCCAATTTTGTCCTTAAAAGAGCATTGCACAACGTCCATGGCTAAACCGTTTTCGGTTGTATAACTTTTCATTTGACTATATCCTCCATGCTCTCCGATACCTTCTTGAATTAAATATGGCGTTGGACTTTCTGCTTTTCTAACAATTGGTTTACCTGCTTCCACAACAATAGGAGGCTTTGCAGAAAGAATTGGATTTATTTTAATATTTTTCACCTGAATAAATTCGAAGGCTGTATCTGTTCTTTCAATTTTACTTTTTTCGCATGCTTGCATAAAAAGAATGGAAAGCAATAATAAACTGAGTGGATATATAAATTTCATTATGAATTAGATTTTCGTAAATATAGAAATAAATTAATTTATTGTAAAAAAGCATAAAAAATCAATGGCGTCACTTAAAAAGTTAGTTGATATAATCAAAGGAACAATAAATGTAACAAATTAATAAGATGATTGAATTCGTTTCATATAATACATGATATTTCGATAGCACTTTTTAAAAGAGTTTTCTGCCGACCTAATATCGACATTATAGGATCCATTGAAAGATTTGAAAAGAAACAACGATTGGAAACCTTTTAGGGATATAAAAACCATGTCTGTAAATTCTATACCCAAGATTATTGATGAATTATGATGGCCAAGGCAAGCAAATAAGACAGGACGTTTTAACTAACTTATTTACTCTTTACAATCAAAAGAAATATTAGAATGCAGATTTAGCATACAAGAGAAAGGAAAACAGGAAGTTATAAAAAAAGGCAGTTGTCCGTTGCCGCATCCAAATAAAGAGATAAAAAGAAAGGTTTAAATAAAAATGCAATAAGTGGCCAATAGATTTAATAGTAAAGTTAAGGCTATCGCGGAATACATTTTTAGCTTTACGTATTCCTCGCTAAATAATTTACAAGATTCGTTGCATTTAATTTAAACGAACAACAACGTAAACTGCATAAGAAATCTCTACTACAATAAAGTACAGGCCAGCAATCAAGCTCTTCTTTTCTGTTCCAAACTCTGACGGCGATTTACATAAGCTTCGTTGAGCTGGTGAATAAATTCGTCGAGCTCTCCAGCAGCAGATTTAAGCAACTGAATCATTTGTGCTGCCGAATCAAGTTTACCAGCTTCAATATCGGTATGAATGAAGAAGATCGTAATTGAACTCCTCCTCGTTAAAGGCTCGGCTAGATTTTTTGGGTACGCGTCTGTTCATATGTGAAGTAACTGGATCGATTTTACTCGAAGATTATGAACATGTTACAGCCAACCTTCTCAGTTCAAATTGTTAATTTCTTAAAATGGTACCGGAGAAGTTGTTCAAATTCTCGAGACTTCAAAAACGGGTCTTGATAGAAAAATGATTCGATTAACCGAATCGTGAATCCGATATATCTTTTATTAATGCACCTAAAACTCTTGAAATTTAAAGGCTTCATTAGATTCATTCAAGTTTCGAAAACGAATCAATAGTTAGCAATTGTGGCAATTACTTTGTGGCAATTTAAAATGCCACGTTTATTTTGCCACAAATGCGTGGCAATTTTTCTGTGGCAGAATAAAATGCCGCACTTTTTTTTGCCACAAATAAATAAGACTTGAATTAATTAAGATAAACTCCCAATTCATGAACTTATATTTATTTATAATGAACAGAAACCCGAAATACCACTCAGCCCAATAGTATACTTTATATAAATCTATCGAACAAACTTAGAATTTTCCCTTCGCCAAGTTTTTTTTCAAGTTACAATCAAACATCGAATCTTCATAATGGGAAGATTCTTAAATTTGCGTTCGACCAAAAACATAATAAAAATATCAAAGTATAATTGCCATGCGTTCGATATTATCTCTAATCAGATCTATATTTAACTCAAAGTCTTCAGGTTTTAAAGGCTCTTCAAAAAAATCAACGGTTAAAGAATCGGAAAGATCTTTAAGCAAAGCACAGGAAATTTTCAAAGATCAAGAAATGAGACCGTTCGACTACTCAAAACTGAGCAGGAAACAAGCCCAAAGATTGCTGTCTAAACGAAAAAAGGAAGACGGATTTGTTGATTATTCCACATATGCTGGCTTGAAGGACGCTTTAAATGCACATTCAAACAGAGCCATTGAAAATGATTTAGGTAAATTAAATGATGAACAGATAAAAAACTGGTACATCCAAAAAAAGAAAGCCAAACAATGGGTGACCCATCCGGTGAAGGAATTAATCGCATCAAGATTAAAACCAGCGCATGAGTCTTATCTAATTGCAAAAATGAGCGATATAAATAAGGATAGAATAAAAAAATGGGTCGACGAAAAGAAAAAATCTGGCTATTTCTTCAGCGACAAAGCCTACCAAAAAGCAATTGACATTTATTTGAGCAAATAATGCTAAAATATATCCTAATGTTACTTTCAATTTAAAAGGCTTTCACAGCGACGAGAACCCACATGGAAAAAACAATTCACTATAATCATTAATTAAAACAATTATTTTAAAGTTTATTTCTGCTGCAACATCTCCCGAAGGGGAAATAATTCTAAGAATGAATTAAGGCGCTACGATTGGACTTGACCTGTATTTTAATTGCACCAAACCACTTGGAAACGACTTGCTGCTTACCAAATAAAGTGGTAATTCGCCAGCCATATTTTCCTGAAATAATCGTGTACCTTTTCCCAATAAACGTGGCACAATAGATACCACAATTTCATCTACCAATTTGGCTGTAACCAACTGCGTTACAATGGTTCCACCGCCATCGCAATAAATTAATCCGCCTGGTATTTTTTTCAACGCTTTTACAAATTCAACAGGATTATCGGTGATGAATTTCGCAAATCTATTTTCGTCTTTCGGCTTACGTGTAAAAACATAGGTTTCCTTGCCTTCGTGAGCAAAGGGCAATCCAAACGACATCAATGTATCGTATGTTTTGCGACCAATTAATACCGTATCGACTTTATCGTAAAATGATGAATACCCGTAATCTTCTTCCTCATCGTGCACACAATTAAGGAAATCGAGTGATTCGTTGTCGTCTGCAATGTAACCATCCAAGCTACATGCAATAAATACCTTGAGCCTTCTCATGCATTAAAAATGAAAAAATCCGGGAAGTATTGCACAACCCGGATTCTCTCATTGATTTTTCTTTTTTATTCGACTATTTCTTCAGGTATTTTGCGAAGAATGTTTCCATTTCCTTGTAGAAATCCATTCTGTTTTCTTCGTTCGAAAAGCCGTGTCCTTCGTTGTCTTTCACCATGTAAGGCACGTCGATACCGCGCTTTTTCAAGGCTTCAACAATTTGATCCGACTCTGCTTTCGCTACACGCGGATCGTTTGCTCCTTGTGCAATAAACAATGGACATTTGATTTTATCTACATGGAAAACTGGAGATGCTGAAGTCATCAATTCTTTGTCTTTTTCAGGATCACCAACCATTTCGTACATCATATCGAGATACGGTTTCCAGTATGGAGGAATGGTACTCATGAATGTGAAAAGGTTAGAAACACCTACATAATCAACTGCACAAGCATATAAATCTGGCGTGAATGTAATCCCTGCCAAAGTTGCATAACCACCGTAAGATGCTCCATAAATGGCTACACGTTTCGGATCGGCAATGCCTTCTTTGATTAACCATTCAACCCCATCAGTAATGTCGTTTTGCATGGTTTTTCCCCATTGCTTGAAGGATGCTTCCCAGAATTTACGTCCGTAACCAACCGATCCACGGAAGTTCATCTGCAACACAGCGTATCCGCGGTTTGCGAGGAATTGAATTTCAGGATTGAAGCCCCAAGAATCACGCGCCCAAGGCCCACCATGTGGATTGATAATGACAGGAAGATTCTTCGCTGGAACACCTTTAGGCAAAGTGAGATAACCGTTGATGATCATACCATCGCGAGATTTGTAAGTGATCGGCTTCATCTCACACAATTGATCTTCTTTTAACCAAGGAGCCATTTCGGCAAGTTTGGTGAATGTGCCTGTAGCTTCATCGTAAAACCAATAAGAACCATAACTGCGGTCGCTTCCAACATACAGCAACATCTTGTCTTCATTGCGGTTTTGCCCACCCAATGAAACTTCATAACCAGGAAAACGCGCATCGAATTTCTTCTGAAGGTCTTCGCGCTGCTTGTCTAGAAAATGGTAATGCGATTTGTCGGTTTCGTAAGCTACACCAGTAATTACTTTGCGTTTTTTGCTTCTTAACAACGAACTCACATCCACTTCAGGATGCTCATAAATCATGCGCAATTCTTTGTCGGCTGCTGGATCGTAAGCAATGATAGCCCCTTTGTCGCGACCTACACTTGAAGCAACGAAAAGTGTTTTATCGTCGAAATCGAAAAACAAAGGACTAAACGACTCTTTGAAATTGGTGGTTTTGATCACCTTAAATGCATCCTTTTCCGACTCGCGGTACATCACACTTTGGTTGATACCATCGCTTGTAGTAGCCACACGAATCGCACCTTTATTGTCGGTTAACCAACCCGAAATATTGCCCGGATTCTCAGCAATCATGGTGAGTTCGCCAGTAACGATATTCAGCTTGAAAGCATCATAAATTTCTGGATTTCGCTTGTTAAGTCCTACGATCATTTCCGATTCGTTATCGGCTAGATCGTCGATGATATCCACACGAACATTGTCGAAAGGCGTGAGTTCTTTCAAGTTTTTACCGTCCGCATCCACTGCAAAAAGATGGAAGTTCTCGTTTCCACCTTTGTCTTGAAGAAACACCAAACGGTTATCGTTTTTCCAGAAATAACCAGCAATGTCGCGTTCTTCTGCAAATGTAACTTGCAGTTGATCAGGCTTTCCGATGTCTTGAACAAATACGTTCATCCTGTTTTTCCAAGGCTGCATAAATGCCAGCTTTTTGCCGTCAGGAGAAATTCGGAAGGCCGATTTTTCAGGGTTTTTAAAGAAATCACTTAATGGAATAAGTGGTGCAGATTGAGCCTGCACGGCAGATGTACCAAGCATAGTCGTCATAACAATGGCACTACAAATAGTTTTTAAATTCATTTGGGTTGTATATAATCGGTTGAGTAATTAAGCTTGAACATCGGTCATTCCTGAATCTTCATCTTCATCAAAAAAGTCAACTTCAAGTCCTTCAATACCGAGAAAAATTTCTACCGCATCGGCATCTTCAAACTTGAGCACCAAGCTGTCGTTAATCACGCGACTTTCGAAACGCATCAACGAAGGCGTAATGTCTTGTCCGATAGCCGATTTCCAGAATTTATGCTGACTCACATCGCGGCTTTCAATGGTCACTTTCCCTTCAAAGTCGGCCTCAAGCTTTGCACGTTCGGCAGCAAAATCGGGCTCATCCACCCGAATACCATCGGTTTCTAAACCTGCTGTTAGCGTAATGCTGTTTCCACTTTTAAAGGCCAATGTGATATAATCGAGCACCTCAAATGCCGGACTGTTTGCATTGTTAATCCAATAATGATAAACTACCCCTGCAAGGTTTTCATTCACCAATGCGGCAATTTTGTAAACATCATCGGTTGAGAAAAAATTCTCTTCTGTTAATTCATCGTGTTCTGCCATAATCAATACTTCACTGGAGAGTTGGTGTTAAATAAAATGAAAGAGTAAATGTCGGCAGTTGCCTGAATAGATTTATTGAGTGCTATTCCAGCACCGTGCCCAGCATCGGTTTCAATGCGAATCAACACTGGATTTGTACCGTTATGCTTCGCTTGTAACTCGGCGATATACTTGAACGAATGTGCAGGAACCACACGGTCGTCGTGATCGGCTGTGGTTACCATTGTTGCAGGATAGGCTATCGGTTTGATGTTGTGCAATGGCGAATATTTATACAACCACTGGAAATCCTCTTTCTTGTCGGAAGTTCCGTACTCATCTACCCAGCCCCAACCAACAGTAAACTTCTGGAAACGAAGCATGTCCATTACGCCCACTTGTGGGATGGCCACTTTGAAAAGATCAGGACGTTGCGTCATGCAAGCACCAACGAGCAAACCACCGTTCGATCCACCTTGAATCGCCAATTTGTCTTTTGAAGTGTACCCGTTCGACTGCAACCATTCTGCACAAGCAATGAAATCGTCGAACACGTTTTGCTTCGATCCAAACATTCCAGCTTTGTGCCATTCTTCACCGTATTCGCCGCCTCCGCGGAGGTTAGCCTGCACATACACACCGTCATTTTCCATGAACGCAATGCGCGATGGCGAGAAGCCCGGTTCTAGACTGATGTTAAATCCGCCGTAGGCATAAAGTAATGTAGGTCGTTGCCCATCGAGCTTCAAACCTTTGCGGTGAACAATGAAAATTGGCACCTTCACTTTTCCATCTTTTGATGGCACGAATACCTGCTTTACTTCGTATTGTGATGGATCGAATTTCAGTTCCGATTTACGGAAAAGCTCAGATTTTCCTGATGCAATATTGTATTTGAAAACCGTTGGTGGATAGTTAAACGAGGTGAAAGAATAATACACATCGGTATCGGTTTTTTCGCCTCCAAAACCGCTTGCCGAACCTACCGAAGGAAGCTCAATCTCTCGGTCTAATTTTCCATCGCGGCTGTATTGATACACGCGGGTTGTAACGTCTTTCAAATACTGCGCAATGAGTTTATTTCCGGCAACCGAAACACCTTTGAGCAATTCGGGTTTTTCAGGAATAATTTCGATCCAATTTTTCTGATCTGGATTTGCAGGATCGATAGATACCAATCGGTAATTCGGTGCATTGATATTGGTGTAAACCAACACACGATCTCCTTCTTGGTCGATGTATCCAGATGAATTGTCGAAGCCTGAAATCAACGGTTTGAAAGCAGTTTCACCTTTCTTCAAATCCATTACACGCAATTCGTTTCCATCGGTACCTTCAGAAACACTGAGAATGAGGAATCTTTCCTCTTTCCCAATTTCTGCAGAATGGTAACGAAGGGCATGTTCGCGGTCTTCGTAAATCAATTTATCGTCGCTTTGTGGCGTTCCCAATTTGTGGTACCACACTGCGTGGAATTGGTTCTGGCCAGAAAGTTCGGTGCCTTTTCCAGGCTCAGGATAACGTGAATAATAGAAACCATCGCCTCGGAAAGCAGCGCCAGAAAACTTCACGAATTTGATGATGTCTGAAAGATCTTTTCCGGTAGCCACTTCTTTCACACGAAGCTCCGACCAATCGGATCCTGCAGAAGAAATATTGTAAGCCACATATTTATCGTCGTTAGATGCACCTGCAATTCCCACGCTTACTGTGCCTTTTTCCGACATTTTATTCGGATCGAGAAATACTTCCGGCGTGACGTTTTCTCCCTGCATTTTGTAATAAACGCTTTGGTTCTGAAGCCCGTCGTTTTTACTGTAAAAATAAGTGTTGCCAATTCTGAAAGGCGCCGAATACCGTGGATAATTAAGCAATTCGGTAATTCGATCACGGAATTTGTTTCTGTATGGAATCTGGTCGAGGTAATCGAATGTTACCTTGTTTTGAGCCTTCACCCAAGCACCTGTTTCTGCAGAGGTATCGTTTTCTAACCAACGATAAGGATCGGATACTTTTGTACCGTGGTAATCGTCTGTAACATCCACCTTTTTTGATGTTGGATAAACAAGCTTCTGAGCAGTTGTATCGTTTGCTATCATTGGTATTACGATCGCAGCGAGAATGATTTTCTTCATATGCAAAATTGAAGGCAGAAAGGTAGAATGTTTCTGATACTTGTCAAGCGCTTGGGGGCAAACATTCAGAAATTTCTCCACGCCTTGCAACACAGCGCATTAAAACAAAAAAGTCCGCACCCTTACGGCCGGACTTTCATGAAGATCTTCTTGGAATGTGAGGTTTTTATCCCCCGGACTGAAGTCCGGGGCTGCGAGGGTGTTTAAGTGATAATCGTACCCCCTTCAACTTTTACCCCCGGACTGAAGGTACTGTCTTAACTTGCAAATTAAATAACAAAAAAATTACCTTTGATTTAGACCAAAGAAGGCACACTTCGAGTTTTCGACGGGTGTTTATCTTGTGTAGCCCTGCTTGTCGGGGCTACTTCTTTCTTAGGGGTTTCTTTCTTTGTTTTTGAGGGTTTTAAGACCAAAGAAGGCTCCTTCTCATTCTCTCCAGGTGTTTTATCGATTAAATTGTTTGTTTGGTGAGGGTTTAAGTGGTTGGGGTTAAACGACTCATTGCGTTTCCATAGCGCATAGATTAGTACTAATAATTTCTTCTGAACGGCTACGTAACCAACCATTTTGATCTTTCTTCTCTCGAAGATCCTTTGGTACAATGAGTAAAATGGTTCCACTTCCCATCTTACCACATTGAGTGCAGGAAAGTGTAGCGCTCTTCTAATGTGCCTGTTACCCTTTTTTGATATCTTGGTTTTACCTCGGTGTTGTCCTGATTGATTTTCAACTACATCATAGCCTGCGTAACTGACCAGTTGAGCAGCGTTTTCGAACAATTCAAAGCCATTGGTTTCACCAACGATAGTGACTATTGTATGACGTCCAACTCCTTTTATAGACATTAGGTTTTCGATCTTAGCAGCAAGCGCCTCATCCTCGTTAAGTAGCTCTTCTATGAGCTCTGACAATGCCTTCTTCCTGGCCTCCAACTGCTCCTTTTGCTGCTTTAGCATGGCCAGAACCTTTTCGTTTCTGAACATTCCATAAGATAGCGCTTCGATTTCGTTACCGGTTGTGGTGATCATTTCAGAGAGACGTTCCATCTGCCGAGTAATGGTTCGCATTTGATACATTGTTTGCGACGGAGCACTCCAGCGCATGTGCTGCTGCCCGCATGCCATATGAGCCAACCCTTGGGCGTCTATACTGTCGTTTTTTGACCTTAACCCTAAGCTCTGCATATACTTCTTTGCCTTATTGGGTAGAAGCACTGACACAAACAACCCTTCCGCATCAAGGAATATGGCCAAGTTTTCATGATAAATGCCAGTCGCTTCAACCACATGCACCACTTTGTCTGCCTCGGCACACTTAAGTTTCAACCAGGCAATATATTCCTTAAAGCCCCCAACTGTATTGGCAAACTTGCGTTTACCAATAAATTTAAAACTGAAATCCATTGTCGATACCCCATACAAACAGGCATCAAATTTCTCCTTGGACATGTCTATGCCACAGCCGTACTTGATGTATTTCATGATCAATAGTTTTGTCAATCACCCACATTTTCTGTCGTCTTCACTCATAATATGCAAGGTCATTATCAAATAATGCCTCTAGGTACTGTTGAGACTCTGGAAAATAAGCAGGATCGGGATGCCTTCAGTGCAACATAACTATTAAGCTTGTTTGTCCGTGGCTCTGATTCCAATCCTGCTTAGGTAATCGAAGTTTAATCAAAGATATGAGTCC
>CANHIS010000115.1 GCA_947460255.1 Bacteroidota bacterium | reverse complement strand
GAGTATTCATCTCGAGAAAATAGAAATTCAACTTCTCATCAAGCAGGAATTCTACTGTTCCAGCACCCGAATAATCGCAAGCTTTTGCAATCCGCACGGCACATTCGCCCATTTCTTTGCGCAGTTGAGGCGTTAAAACCGACGATGGTGCTTCTTCTACAACTTTTTGGTGACGACGTTGGATAGAACATTCGCGTTCAAATAGATACACGCAATTTCCATGGTTATCGGCCATCACCTGAATTTCGATGTGACGCGGTGAACCAACATATCTTTCTATAAAAACAGAACCGTCGCCAAAGGCGGATATTGCCTCGGAGACCGCTAGTTGTAGTTGTTCCAAAAAGTCTTCAGAACGATTTACTACACGCATGCCTTTTCCTCCACCACCTGCGGAAGCTTTGATTAAGACTGGAAATCCAATTTCTGCTGCAATCTTTCTTGCGGCCTCAGGATCTGATATGGCTTCATCGGTTCCTGGAACCAATGGAATGTTATGTGCTTTTGCCGCAGCTTTTGCCGCCAATTTAGAGCCCATCATGTCCATTGCTTCAGCCGACGGACCAATAAATGTGATGCCTGCATCCTTTACCATTCGGGCAAAATTGGCATTCTCCGACAAAAATCCGTAGCCCGGATGAATACCATCTACACCAAGCATTTTGCACACTTCAATGATCTTGTCGCCCCGAAGATAGGATTGAGATGAAGCTGGAGGACCGATACAAACAGCCTCATCTGCGTAGCGCACATGTGGAGAATTGCGGTCGGCTTCAGAATAAACTGCAACGGTCTTTATTCCCATTTCACGCGCCGAACGCATCGCACGTAGCGCAATTTCACCTCTATTGGCAACTAAGATTTTCTTCAACGGATTTTGATTATTGTTGATGAATAAGTTTCACATGTTTCACTTTACCTGCACTGCGCAGTTCGGTGAAATAAATGCCTGATTCTATGTTCGATAAATCAACCACACTCGATGTTTCCATGGTTTTGTTTAACACCATGCGACCCGATGCATCGCGAAGCACAAGCTGTAATGGCTCAGCTCCATTCCATTCGATTTGCACCTTGTCCCCGGCAGGGTTAGGAAACAATTTCACTTCAAAGTTACTTAAGGCATCAATTGATACTGTGTTGATTATGAAGTTCGAAGAGAATGATTCGCAGCCATTGTCTAACGATGCAGCCACAGAATACACACCATTTGCCGTGGCTGTGTAAGTGTTTGATGTGGCTCCTTCGATGGCTACACCGTTCAAATACCATTGGATACTCGCATTTGAGCTGGTTGAAAGCGTGAGTCCATCGGCTTCGATCACAGGCGCAGTTGGAGCTGGAATTACTGTGATATAGCTCGTTTGAAGGGTCGTATCAGCAAACTGTGAGTTAGAAGCTACCAATGAAACTGCATAAGTTCCTCCATTGCTGTAAGTTACAGTAGGATTGGTTGCTTGAGAGGATTCTATAGAGGCACCTTCGAACGTCCAATTAAACTGCGTTGCATTGGTACTTGCATTGGTAAATTGCACTGGTTCACCTGCACAAACTGTTGTGTTAGATACTGAAAAAGAAGCGGTTGGAGGTAGAATGATTGGCGAAGTACAAATACCATCAATCCGAATGTCGTCGATGTAAAGATTACTTCCTCCCGAATTGTATACATCGAAACGCAACAACAAACTGTCGGCTCCATCGAAGCTCGATAAATTCACCGAAAGGCAAGATATACCTGGTGTTCCAGTCATACACCAGTCATCTGAAGTTGCTGGAACGAAGTTAGATGCAAGTGTACCAGCTGTAGCCAAAGTGTTTAATGAAGCATCAGCATCATCGGGTCTTTTCAAGAGTTCAATCCAATTGGTTCCACCGTCGATGCTTGCCCAAAGGGTGAGTGTGTCCTTGATAGAACCTGTAGCACGGCGGCGGTGCGCATGTTCGAAGCTCAGAATATTGCTGCTGGTTTGAGAAAGATCTATCGGAGGCGAAATCAGGTAATCTGATTCTCCAACATTGGTTTGGTTGTTGAAAATATTGATCCCTGGAGATTGCGTACCGTTGTTTCCAGCAGTGGTGAACATTTCCCATGTATTTTCTCCATCGGGATTTACGACGGTCCAGTCTGAAATTCCGTCTTCAAAATCTTCCAAATAAACAAGGCGGGTTCCAGTATTTGTTACGTTTACAAAATTGATTAAGGTTGTAGTATCCGATCCAAAAATATTGGTAGAAATAAGTTTTACCTCATACTGTCCGAAATCATTGTAAGTAACTGTTGGATCTTCTAAAGTTGAAGTTGATGGCGTTCCACCCGGAAATTCCCAGATAAAACTCTCGGCATTCGAACTTGAAGTATTGTTGAAAGCAACAGTTAAACCTGGACAACCACTTCTGCCTTGGGCGTTGAAGTTAGCGTTTGGTGGTGCTTCGGTATTACATATATATTGTTGCACTTGTGTGAGCGCACCGAAAGCGTTTAATCTTCTTCCACCAGCGATTTGCGGAACAAGGCCAGGAATTATATCTGATCCTTCAAAAAGATAATCTCGCATTTGAAGAGCCAATTCGGCAGGTGCATTTTTGTAATCCTCAATTAGTACATCACAAGCTGCGGCATACATCAAACCGATCACACCAGCCACATGCGGCGTGGCCATTGATGTTCCGGTGAGGTTACTGTATCCAGAATTGGTAACAGTGTTGTAAACCGCGGTACCAGGAGAGGCGATATCAATAGAAATTAAGCCATAAGCCGCACCACTATTTTTTACATCAGAGCTGTTGGTGTTGGTAACGGCAACCATGAATTCTGAAACGCAAGCTGTTGGAATATCGCCAGTTACATCAATATTCGAGTTGGCGTTGGCGGTTGCGCCAGCACTCAAGATTCCGTATGCTCCGAGTGTGTCGTAAAATGCACACCAAATAGGAAAATCGGCAGGATCACCATTGTCAACTCCAAATGAGGAGTTTGTAGCCACCACAAAGGCGCCTTTTGTTCCGCCAGATACGTTGTACTGGATGCGCATTTCTGCAGCATAAGCATAAGCAGCCACCACCACATCTTCGTTTCCAGATGAACCTGCGATGGGAAGAACTTTCGCGTCCCAGTTTACGCCAGCAACACCGATTCCGTTGTTTCCTTGGGCTGAAATAATTCCTGAAACGTGTGTTCCGTGCTGATCTGAAGGAATTGTTCCATCATCATTGTATGCATCCCAACCAGTTACATCATCGATGTATCCGTTCCCATCATCGTCGATGCCATTGCCAGCAATTTCGTTGTAATTTCTAAAGAAGTTATTTACTAAATCAGGGTGATTTAACTGGTAACCACCATCAATTACAGCAACAACGATTGTGTCTCCAGTAACTGTAACACCACCTGTGGTAATGTCCCAAGCCAATTCAGCATCGATATCGGCACCTGCAACACCACCATTCTGCCCCGTATTTTTCAACGACCATTGCTGGTTGTAGGAGGCATCATTTGGCGTGGTGTTTCTTAATTGCACGGCGTGATTGTGCTGCGCAACCAAGGTTGAAGGATGGCGTTTCACAGATTCTAGCACTTGCTGATCGTTTCCTGAATTTGCAGAAATGAGCAAAATGTTGAATCGCTTTGAAAGCAATCTCTTCTGTTGGATATTGTATTGAGGGAATTGTTGTTGAAGCGATTGCACATATTTCTGTGCATCGGTTTGTTTGCCAAGCTGAACGATAAATTCGCCTGAGATGGTGTTTTGTTGAGCCGCCGCCGATAATCCCACTAAACAACAGCACACCAAGAAAAATCTTTTAATCATAAAATTGGATGGTTATGGCTTGCAATTTACGGATCAAGCACAACTCTACCAAACAATAAAGCCCCCCCGAAGTTCGGAAAGGCTTTAGAAATATGATTGTAAGCTAGAAAAGTTATGCTAATACTTCTTTCACTTTATCGGCAGCTTCTTGTAAAAGGATAGCCGACATTACTTGAAGACCTGAATTGTCGATGATTTGTTTTGCTTCAGTAGCATTGGTTCCTTGAAGACGAACGATGATCGGAACATTAATTTCTCCGATTGATCTGTATGCATCCACAATTCCTTGTGCCACGCGATCGCAGCGCACAATTCCACCAAAGATGTTCACCAAAATGGCTTTCACATTTGGATCTTTCAAGATGATACGGAATGCTTGTTCAACACGAGCAGCATCGGCGGTACCTCCTACATCGAGGAAGTTTGCAGGATCTCCGCCAGCAAGTTTGATAATATCCATTGTAGCCATGGCAAGACCTGCACCATTCACCATGCAACCTATGTTTCCATCAAGTTTTACATAGTTTAGATTGAATTCTGCAGCTTCAACTTCTGTAGGATCTTCTTCCATCACATCGCGCATTGCCGCGAGATCAGGGTGACGGAACAATCCGTTTTCGTCTAAGTTTACTTTCGCATCCACAGCGATAATCTTGCTATCGGATGTTTTCAATACTGGGTTGATCTCAAACTGTGAAGCATCTGTTGCCACATAAGCTTTGTAAAGTGCCATGATGAATTTCACCATTTGCTTGTTGGCTTCGCCGCTTAAACCAAGGTTGTATGCAATTTTACGTGCTTGGAAGCCTTGGATGCCCACTTTAGGATCGATTTCCTCGCTGAGGATTTTCTCAGGTTGGCTGTGTGCTACTTCTTCAATGTCCATTCCGCCTTCGGTAGAATAGATGATTACGTTGCGACCAGTTTGGCGGTTTAGGAGCACCGACATATAAAATTCAGATACCTCTTCTGCACCAGGGTAATAAACATCCTGAGCAATCATCACCTTGCGAACCAATTTACCTTCGGCACCAGTTTGCGGGGTTACGAGCGTCATTCCGAGAATCTGAGCAGAAAGAGATTTAACGTCGTCGAGTGATTTTGCGAGCTTAATTCCGCCGCCTTTACCACGACCACCAGCATGAACTTGGGCTTTAACAACCCACCAGCCGGTTCCGGTTTGTTCCTGAAGTTTCTTTGCTGCTTCTACTGCCTCTTCTGGCGTTTCTGCAACAATACCTTCCTGAATTCCGACGCCGAAACGTTTCAAAATTTCTTTTCCCTGATATTCGTGAATGTTCATCTTCCTAAAATTTGCCGCCAAAAGTAGCAGTTTTAATGCTGTTGACAAAGGATTATGAACGATTTCATTATTCAGATTTAAACAACTGACTAACTGACACTTACAACAATGATTGCGTTATTAACAATTTCAGCTGTATAAAAATGCATTTGTGTACACTTGTTAGTATTTTAATCCTAAGGGTTATTACCTATTTTCGTAGCTCACAAACCAAAAACAATATCTCATGTTTCGGGAATCTACCAACCTGACGCATGTGAGTAGTGATCGGTTGATCGCGCTTACAGGCATGACCTGGATGCAATGGATGTCGTTGCTCGACAATGAGCTGGCGTTCAGAAAAAATCCAGTCGAAATCAAAAACATCATACGAAACCAAGTTTCTTGTGATGAATCAGTTACAGGCTTTCTCCTTGAAAACTACCTACAGGAAAAAGGCTTACTCGAAAAACTTCCACCAGCGAAGGAAATAGAAATCACTTCTACATTAACGATCGAAACGCCTCTGCACGTTGCAGAAAGTGCATTTACAGATCAAGCGCTTAGAAATGAGTGGCTTCCAGAAGTTGATGCGATCCTTAAGCTAAATCCGGGAAAAAATCTCAGATTTGCATGGCAGAACGCGCAAGTGGTTGTAGTTACTTTCAATCCAAAAGGGCCTTCAAAATGTCAGATCAGCTTGCAACACACCAAGTTGCCCGACATGATCTCGTCGGTTGAGATGAAAGCCTTCTGGAAAGAAAAGCTCTCCAAGCTGTCGCGGCTGCTGGAAAGCAAATGATCGAAATACAAGGCATACATAAATCATTCGGAAAGGTTGAAGTGCTTAAGGGCGTCGACCTTTCCATTCGTTCAGGTGAAATCATTTCGGTAGTAGGCCCATCAGGTGCCGGTAAAACTACATTGCTTCAAATTCTCGGAACACTCGAAAGACCTGATTCAGGAACCTATCAGTTTGGAAATGAGCATCCAGCCAAACTCAACGACCGGCTTCTATCCAAATTCAGAAACCAAAATATCGGCTTCGTTTTCCAGTTTCACCAGCTGCTACCAGAGTTTTCGGCAATCGAAAATGTAATTATTCCCGGGCTTATCGCCGGAAAACCAACCAACGAACTTCAAATTAGAGCTGAACAGCTCTTGGTGAAACTCAACTTGAAAGATCGAATTCACCACAAACCAACTGCAATGTCGGGCGGTGAACAACAACGCGTGGCTGTTGCACGTGCGCTAATGAACCAACCAAAACTCATCCTCGCTGATGAGCCAAGTGGGAATCTCGATTCTAAAAACGCCCGCGAGCTGCACGAACTCTTCCTGAAACTTAGAGATGAAGAAGGTCAAACTTTTGTGATCGTTACACACAACGAAGAATTTGCAAAAATGGCCGATCGTAGCGTATTAATGGAAGACGGACACATCATTTCCTAAGCAAACAGATCTTCATTCACACGCATTGTTTAGCTTTGCGGCATGAATAAAACTTCTGCCTTCTTGTGGTTGCCTTTGTTTGCAGCCTCCACCTTAATTGCACAGGACACAATTCCAGAAAAGCATTTAGCCAACATCAAACAACTCACTTTTGGCGGCGACAATGCTGAAGCATATTTCAGTTTCGACAATTCGAAGCTTACCATGCAAGTATCTGCGCCCAAAGAAGGCATTCCATGCGACCAGATCTACATGATAGATCTCAACAACACCGACAAACAAACCAAAAAGCTCATCTCTACTGGCAAAGGCCGTACAACGTGTTCGTATTTCATGCCGGGCGACCAAGAAATCCTCTTCGCGTCAACACATGAAGATGCAGATAGCTGTCCACCGCCGCCAGCTCCTCGTAAAGACGGAAAATATCTTTGGCCGATATACAACACATTCGATATATATGTATCGGACCTCAGCGGAAAAGTGAAACGAAAAATCACCAACCACAAAGGATATGATGCAGAGGCTACCGTTTCACCAAATGGCGACTTGATTGTTTTTACATCAGATCGTACGGGCGATTTGGAACTTTACACCATGAAAATTGATGGTTCAGAGGTGAAGCAAATCACTACTGGTTTGGGCTATGACGGCGGAGCATTCTTTTCGCCAGACGGTAAAAAGTTGGTTTTCAGAGCTTCTAGACCTAAAACACCAGAAGAAATTGTCGATTACAAGCAACTGCTAAGCGAAGGCTTGGTAGCTCCAACAAACATGGAAATCTATACATGTAACATCGATGGCTCTGATTTAAAGCAAGTTACAAGTCTTGGGAAAGCCAATTGGGCACCATTTTATCATCCTTCAGGGAAGAAAATCATCTTTGCTTCGAACCATGCTTCAACACGTGGATATAGCTTTCAGTTGTATATGATCAACGAAGATGGCAGCGGATTGGAACAAATCACCAACAACAGCAACTTTAATGCGTTTCCAATGTTTTCTCCTGACGGGAAGAAAATCGTTTTCTCATCAAACCGTAACAACGGCGGAACCCGCGACACCAACGTATTTATAGCCGACTGGAAAGACTAATGAAAAAAATCCTCCTCACCGCAATTCTTGCAAGCACTGCCCTTTTTTGCCAAGCTCAAGGTTATATTTCAACCGAAAACTTGGTAAAACACATTTCGATACTTTCGGCTGATTCGCTGATGGGACGTGCCACAGGCTCGATTTACGAGGCCAAAGCAGCAAACTACATCATTAAAGAGTTCAAGAAATCGGGCATCGAACCCAAAGGCAACAACAACACTTACTTGCAAGAGTTCGATTTTCAAGTGAGTAGCCATGGCGTAAAAGGCCGTTCAGGAAAAGCCAACAACGTAGTTGGATTCCTCAACAACAACGCACCTTACACCATAGTTATTGGAGGGCATTACGACCACCTTGGCACGGGCGAAGATGGCAACTCGCTCGATGGACATGCAGATGGCAAAATCCACAATGGCGCCGACGATAATGCATCCGGAACAGCTGGGGTGATTGAACTGGCGAACTATTTTGCAACCAACAAGATCAAAGAGAAATTCAACTTTCTATTCATCTGCTTTTCGGGCGAAGAATTGGGCTTGTTTGGTTCCAATTATTTCTGCGAGCATCCAACCGTTGATCTAAGCACTATTACTTGCATGATCAATATGGACATGATTGGTCGCTTGGTGAAAGATACACCTGTTCTTACCATTTCAGGAACAGGTACTTGCGCCGAATTTGTTCCTGCACTTTCTGCCTTCCGCTCTGCTGCGATGGATATAAAACTCGATTCAGCAGGCGTTGGTCCATCAGATCATACATCATTCTACAACAAGCAGATTCCAGCGCTCCACTTTTTTACAGGAACACATTTAGATTACCACAAACCGAGTGATGATGCCGACAAAATCAACTTCCAAGGAACCGAAGTTGTGTTGAATATTATCGCTGGATTGGTGGAAAAACTGCCGTCCGACAAAAAACTAGGCTTCCTCAAAACCCGCAATCCATCGATGGGTGGAACACCAGCATTCAAAGTAACGTTGGGCATCATGCCGTCATACGGAAACAGCGAAGACGGAATGAAAGTGGAGGCAGTTCTTGATGGGAAACCAGCGATGAAAGCTGGGATGAAAGATGGCGACATCATACTTTCGATTGGGAGCCACCAAGTGAAAGAAATTCAGACCTACATGGAAGCACTTTCGAAATTTAAGAAGGGCGACAAAACTACCATCAAGGTTCGAAGAGGCACAGAAACATTGGAATTGCCGCTCGAATTTTAAATCAAAAGATTGAAGTTTTAGCTGGTGTGATCGAGCACAATCACCCAACGATTATCGATTTTCTTGAAGAGCAAGTTGAAGTGGCCTTCCTGACTTTTTATGGACGTTACTTTCCACTTCCCAGTAACGATTGCAGCATCATTTGAAAGCAGTTCGATGGTGTAAACACTGAAATCGAGTTGCCCCATGGTTTCTCGATTTGGGTAACCATTCTTGTATCGATCGAGGGTTTGTTGCCATCCTTGGGTGACCCCATTTTTGGTCATGAATCGTAAGCTATCACTTTTCCAATAGTGCGCCATGAAGCCATCAATGTCTCCTGCATTCCAGGCACTAAGCTGTTGATCGAGTACAGCTGAAATCTCCTTTTCCGGCTGTGCCGGGAGATAAATCATGAAAAAACAAAATAGAATCGAAAGGAAAAGACGTTTCATCCGGTTGATTTTCCGCTAAGTTGAGATTTTTTTCAACTAAAGTGTATTTGGGCTGGTAAGTATGTTGAAGGATTTTAGCTTTGTAGTCCAATGAAAGGCACCCAGGTTTTTGCTATTCGATCATTTTCAGCGTTTCTGGCTGCCCGGTTTTGCCTTACGTTTGCTTTTCAGATTCAGGCAATTACGATGAGTTTGGAGGTTTACGAAATTACTGGAGATGCCCTTTCGTTGGGCCTTGCTGGTTTGTTCGAAGCTATTCCATTTATGGCGATAATATTGCCTGCAGGATTTTGGGCCGACGTGTACCGCAGAAAATACTTGATTCTTACTTCTGCGACGCTGTTCATTTGCTGTTCGGCAATTTTATACCTCTTTTCGACCCAGTCAGCTTCACTTTTAACTCAGAAATTACCTTTGCTTTACTGCGTTATCGGACTCACGGGTTTTGCCAGAGGTCTTGCCGGACCAGCGATTCAGGCAACAATTCCCAATTTACTACCGCGTGAACTGCTACCTCAAGGGGTTGCTTGGAATACCTCCTTTTGGCAAGTTGCATCTATTGCCGGACCTGCCGTAGGAGGCTTATTGTATGGCTTTTACGGAAAAGAAACTTCCTATTTAGTGAGCGCCTTGTTTAGCGGTTCGGCCTTGTTTGGGTTTACGTTTCTACCGAATTTCAAGCCATCGCATATTCGTACCGAGAACATTACCAACAGTTTGCTCACTGGAATAAGATTCGTAAAAAAGCAAAAACTTATTTTGTCGGCATTAAGTCTCGACCTTTTTGCTGTGTTGTTTGGCGGTGCAGTGGCCTTGCTTCCACTTTTCAATGCCGAAATTCTCCATGCGGGGCCTGATGGATTGGGTATTCTTCGCGCTGCACCATCCGCAGGGGCAGTAATTACAGCGTTTTTACTGGCACGAAATCCTCCAATGAAAAACTCTGGCCGAACCTTGTTGCTGAGCGTTGGCGCATTTGGAATTTGCATGATTGCCTTTGCTTTGTCGGAATCATTTTGGCTCTCCTTTTTCATTTTGATGCTCAGTGGCGCATTCGATGGGGTTTCGGTGCTTATCCGATCTACGATTGTACAACTTTACACGCCCGATGAAATGCGTGGAAGAGTTTCGTCGGTAAACTCAATTTTTATTGGTTCTTCAAATGAAATCGGTGCATTTGAATCTGGCGTTGCTGCACGTTGGCTTGGCTTAGTTCCATCGGTAATTTTTGGTGGTTGCATGACCATCGGCATTACTGGAATCATGGCTCTTTTCGCACCCAAATTGAGGCGACTTGAACTGAAAGATCAACTGAACAAGAAGGTAGATGTCAATTAATTGTCATTATTCCTTTAAGCCTCTATTCCTGCCGCGATAAATCTTAGGTTTGCATTCGAATTATGGCATCCAAAGAAGAAACAGAAAAATTACCCAAGGCAAAGTTGAGTAAAGCCAGTCT
>CANHIS010000114.1 GCA_947460255.1 Bacteroidota bacterium | reverse complement strand
TTTTATTTGATTCGTTTGACTTCTTGACCAAACCAATAAATTATTAATCAATGAAACTGTTGAATTCGATCGTTTTTTTAATTCGTCAAATATTTTCTTATTCTCAATATCTAGATTATTCATGTCTTCGAGCATATTTAATCCAGAGTTTATCATTACTACAGGACCTCGAATATCGTGGGAAATAATTGAGATTAACTTATCTTTTGTGCGTAAAGAAGCTTGGAGAATTTGGTTGTTCTTATCGAGAATTGCAGACTTTTCCAGCAGCTCATTTTGCATCGATCGATTTAAAATGAGAATGAAAATAACTTGCATCATTGTCACTACTGCAGAACCACTTAAATTAATTAACCATTCTATCCGTAATTCCTCCTTCGTTAATTCCCTGTGGCCATTGATCGTTGCATCGGATAATAATAGGAACATCATCCAAATAAAAACTATAGCAGTTAAAATATATCCCGTTTTTTTTTCTTTTCCTTGGAAAACAATAAGGATGCTGAGTAAAATAGGTATAAAAAATGCTAGCACAAGTGTAGCTTGTGTTTGAATGAAAGAATGAATTGAAATAACAACTGTAACTCCTAAGAGATTTATTATTTTAGAAGCAGTGATAAAACCTTTTCTAAACAGCCAATAACATCCAATTGCTATCGGTGTTACTGTGAGGTTCATAATGGTTTGATCGTAGTTTTTCTGAATATAATCTAATAGTGCATAGCCAATCCCCATAAATCCAACAATCCACAAAACAATTATGTGAAGTTGATTTCCTCTCAATACCAATAAGTCATTAGATTCCGAGGAAGTATTCCTCGATTTTTTCAACGCATAGAGTGTTCCAGCAACAATCGATCTTGGCATTCTTATTCTCGTTACAATTTGCAATATCGGAAGATTGTTAATCACCTCTTGAACTAATATTTCTTTATTCTTACGCAGCCAAAAGGGTTGATTTGTCATCATTTATAACACAGAAACCAAGTAAACAAGCATTCAAATCTCTCTAATGATTGAATTTTAATCCTATTTACTTTGATCATAGACTTCTTGTAAATTGAATTCAATTTCATTCCTTTGGACAAACTATCGCCCATGAAAAAATTCTCACCAATTCTTACAACTTTATTTTTGGTATTGACTTATTCAACCGTTCTATCTCAAAATCAAGCAGCTTTAGATTTTGATGGCATCAACGATAAAGTTGCAGTTATTGGCGCTACAGATTTAGTTTCCGGATCTCCAGAAATAAGCATGGCATGTTGGGTAATCTTAAACAACCAAGCGCCAGGGTTTCCTGATTTCGATGGAATTGCTGGTTTAAGAGACGATTTCTCAGCCGATTTTTATCTTTTGCAGCTCAGCGCTACACAAATTGAAGCGAGATTCAGAAATAGCAACAATGAAGAATTTACTATTGAACACACGGGCGATTTTCAGCTTGGAGTTTGGCAGCATTTCGCTTTTACTTATAATGGGACGCTTCTCCGGTTATACATGAATGGCAGTCAAGTGGATTCTCTTCCGGCAAATGGAACATTGGCAAATTCTGGAGGCAATCTGATGGTTGGCCATATCGATTTTCAAGCATTTACATTCGGAATGACCGGTAAAATTGATGAGGTTGGATTGTGGAACAGAAATTTATCAGCAGAAGAAATCAATTGTATCATCGACACTAAAATTTCACCAGCTTCCCAAGGGCTTCAAGTTTACCTTGATTTTAATGAAGGTCAAGTAGATGTCGACAATACCGCCATTACTTCATTGATCGATCAAGCGTCAGGCGCGTCAACTTCGATCAGCGATTTGGCACTCACAGGAACCTCCTCGAACTTCACTTCTGGCATTAATAATTACAACACTGTTAATTCTACTTATTGCGGAACGGCCTTTTCTTTTGGTTCCCAGATCATCGATGCACCTGGTATTTACTATGATGCATTTTTAGTTTCAGGTGCTTGTGATTCCTTAGTAGCCCTTAATGTTTCCGATAATTCTCCAGATGTTTCAGTTACATCAAACGATAACTTTTTATTGGCCAATGCTGCAAATGCGAATTATCAATGGATTAATTGTTCTACGAGTTCATTGGTTTCAGGCGCTGTTAATCAAGTCTTTATTCCTTCAGCAAATGGAGAATATGCAGTAATTATAACGCAGAATTTTTGCAGTGACACATCAGATTGTATCAATTTCACCACCGCAGGGTTTGACAATTTGATTTCCCAAGAACTTCAAATTTCGCCCAATCCAGCACAAGAATCCTTTCAAATTAGCTTGCCATTTTGGGCAACAAATGCAGAATTGGCAGTTTTTGATCTTACTGGAAAAAGAGTTCTTTCCAAATTATTCACTGGCAATCAAACCACCATGGTTAGAGATGCAGCAACTCCTGCAGGGCTCTATTTCACAGTCGTTAATTTGAATGGAAACCGATTTACTGGGAAAATTGTACTTTTTTAGTCGAAGTTTTCTTACGTCCAATGTTCTTACAATTTAAGTATTGAAGCAGCTTTTTCTATGGAAATCGTTAATGATTCTGCTGTATTTCAGCAACTCACTTAACGCACAAACATCATTTCAGATTTCAGATAACCAAACAGGCGAATTGCTTTATCGAGTGATCGTGAGTGAGAATGATCAATTTCTTGGTTTTTCAGATCTTCAAGGAAACTTCACAGATCCCAAAATCAGGAACAGCGCAGTTTCATACCAATTCAAATTGTATGGTTACCGCGATTCTACGATTCGGATCGAGAATCCGAGCAATACTTTGTTGGAAGTTAAACTTCAGCCTACATCAAAATCGCTAACCACATTGGTGGTGAGTGGAACCAAGTATATCCAACCGCTCGAATTGCAGTCAGTAAGCATCGATGTAGTGAAGGCAGAAGACCTTCAACGGAAAATCACTCCTGATCTCGCAAGAGCCGCTGAACGTCTTTCTGGAGTGAATATACTAGACGGACAAGCTTCTATTCGAGGAGGTTCTGGATACGCATTTGGAGCTGGCTCAAGGGTCTTGTTGGTGGTCGATAATCAGCCTTTGGTTACAGCCGATCGCAACGATATTAAATGGAATTACATCCCACTGGAACTTACAGATCAAATTGAAGTTGTCAAGGGTGCTTCCTCTGTTCAATATGGAGCTTCCGCGTTAAATGGAGTGATTCATCTTCGCACGATGTGGCCCGATTCTGTTGCACAAACGAGAGTTTCAACCTTTGGTTCGGTTACTCCTGAATCAAATGGTCCGTTGGCATGGTGGGGAAAAAATTTGCCCTATCAAGCTGGTGTGCAGTTTTCTCACATGTTCAAAACCAAGAACAATATCGATGTGGTTTTGGGAGGTAACGGGTTAAAGTCGACCAGCTGGTTAAATGGTGAATATGAGGAACGTGTGAGGATGTGTTTTAAGGTGCGCAAAAGATTCAACAAGGGCAAATTTGCTATAGGATTGGATGGAAACATCATGAGGCAAAAAAGTGGTTTCTTCCTTTTTTGGAAGAACGATTCCACTGACGCTTTTCAGCCATTTTCCGACGGTATAAGTCTTGATTTTAATGATCTATGGATGAATATCGATCCTTGGGCCATTTGGTTCGATAAGGCCAACAACAAGCATAGTTTACGTACCAGATATTTTGGAACGTATCAAGTTGGTTCCGACAATTGGCAACCTGCAACGCATATTTTCAATGCCGATTACCAATATCAAGCAGATGTATTTTGGAATATGAGCCTGCTTGCTGGCTTGTCGTCGAATTATTTTCGCTTTCGCGATGATGCCTTGGGCGGACTGCACTCAGGGAACTTTGCAGGCGCATTTCTTCAACTCGACAAGTCGATTGGTCGCTTTCAAGTTACTGCTGGATGGAGGTATGAAATCTTTCGGTTGGATACATTTCTCACCAGGTCGATTCCTGTGCAGCATTATGGTGTGAATTTCCGTGCTTCTAAAAATCTGTTTTTGAGAGGATCTTTTGCTGAAGGCTTCCGCTTTCCATCACCTGCAGAAAGATTTGTAAAGTACCAGATCGATATTATCAACATATACCCCAATCCCGATTTGCTTCCAGAACAAGGTTGGAATGCGGAATTAGGGATCAAAAGAAAGTTTGTAAAGGATCAATGGACAGCCTACATCGACTTAGCTGCATTCGTTACTTCATACGATAACATGACTGAATTTAGTTTCGGGAAGTGGGGGAAACCAAATTCTCCGTTGTTTGGAGCCGGATTCAAAAGTGTGAATTTAACCCGCGCTTTAATTGGAGGATTAGAACTTTCCGTATTCAGTGAAGGGAAAATCAAAGGCCACGATTTATCGATCGTTGGTGGGTATACTTATATCACACCTGTCGATTTAAGTGCGTCTGATTCGCTGGCTAAAATTGGTCCATTTCTAAAATATGCAATCAATTCGTTTAACGAGGTAGATGCTTCTCCGAACTCACCAATATTGCGCTATCGCTACAGGCACATGGTGAAACTGAACGCCGATTTGACTTTGAAAAATGGAATTTCCTTTGGGGCAGGTTTTAGAAGTTACAGTTTCATGGAAAAAATCGATACTGTTCTTGCGCTTATTGTACCTGGATTAGCAAAATTTCGCGCCGAGAATACTGGTTTTTCTGTAATTGCAGATTTGCGTGTTGGATATCAATTTAAATCTGATCATAAGATTAGTTTTCACGTTCTTAATTTCACAAATTCGTTCGTTACAATCCGCCCTGCCAAGCCAGAAGCGCCCAGAACCTTTGTTTTACAAATTAGTTCAACAATTAGATATAGAAAAAAAAGAAATGCTAATTAATTCAGTGTTTAATTGAATTAATTAGCATTTCTTTTGATTTAATTATTGCTTAACAGCCACCTCATTATAGAAAATTTCATCAAAAATCTCGTTGTATTGGAGATTAATCGTGGTGCCTGAAATTACACCACTACCCGAATAACTCTCTACAACATTTTTTAACTGTATTGGGATATTTAATTGGTTGTTTTTAATTGTTGCATTAAAATTCAAGGAGGTGTTTCCTAAATTAGAAATAGAAATACCTGTTCCGCCAGCATGCGTTATGATAAACTGATATGCCTGAATAGTTGTATCTCCAAATGTTTGATCAACAGCATAACCTGTTACATTGTATGTTCCTACAAAATTCTGCGATTGATAGGTGCATGAGCCATCATCAGTATTGGCTTCAATGTCAAAATTGAGTGCGTCAAGGTCAGTACAGCCCTCTTTTTTACATGATGAAGCAAAGAGTGTAACAGCAACTAGAAGTGTAGCAATTAATTTCATGATTGAGAATTAGAATTCGCAGGAAAGATATAGATTTTCGCTGAACATCTTAAATCAATTTATTCCTTATTGAAATGTCATTGCACAGCATTTGTAATTGAAATATTGCTTGTTAAATGTGATTTACTTAAATTTAGATAATACCTTTTTCTCTTGTCTTATAGTCTAATCAAAACACTTGAATGATAAGATCTACCAAAATGGATATAAAAAATCCCGAAGCATTTTAAGCTACTGATTTTCAAATTAGCTACTGTGAAAATTAGCGCTTAACCACTTTGATTTCTTTTACTTCCGTTACAGTTTTAAAGCGAAGCAAATAGATTACGTTTGTTTAACCGTTCAAAAAAACGAAACCAATTGGCTGTTTGCCGACACTTGGAATTGCTAAATGAATTGTTCCGTGATAGCATTTGAATTTTGGCAGTTTCACTGTCATTAGTTCCTTCGCCTCCCAGTGAAATTACATTAATCCAAAGGTTTTAATGGACACATTTTCACCTGAAAAATGCAATAAGTAAATTGATTACCCTAGTAATTACGAACTACACGAAAGGACTTCATCTGCTCATTGTTTTTCAAAATAGACAATGTATACACTCCAGATGCATATTCATTAAGCGAGAGCAAAGAGGTTGAGGATGCGATTTTTTGAGAAAGAATTAACTTCCCTGCAGCATCAAAAAGGTTCATTTCAAAAGCATTTTGTTCAAAATCGGCTATGTCCAATTGCACATTCCCAACTGTAGGATTTGGGAAAAGTGTAGCTTCAATCGAACGGTTTTCAACGCCAATAATCACTCCAATTTCATAGGCTTGTTGAACACCTTGGCTAACACTTCCATTGTCACCTTCGGCTGTTGTGTAGAAAACCTGTCCAACAGAGTACGATACACTTCCATTAGAACCTGAAGCATCGCCACCTGCCGAAACGGTATTGTTTTGGGCTTTTGCAGCATTGAATGATAAAACAGAGGCAAACAAAATGGCAGTTGTTTTCATGGGATTTCGATGTTGAATAAACAAATGTAGGAAAAAGGTAAACAACTTGTCGTTAAGCAAAAGCAATCAGAATAGCATAAAATTTTAATTATTCAATTCAATTCAATTCAAGCCAATGAATTTGTGTGAATTCAATTCTTAGGATGCATGAATCAATTTGTAGGAATACAAATCAATCTACTTTTTAATTATTCAAATCGCATCAAAAAGTGATTGATAAAACGAATTAAATTTCATTAATCAAAACAATTAAAATGATGATTTGTGGTCTCAGAAGGAATCGAACCTTCATTTAGCGTTTAGGAAACGCTCGTTCTATCCGTTGAACTATGAAACCAGAAAGATTTTTGCCAAATATACTGCGGCTTTTTTAATCTTGTTGCTTGGGAAATGAATTCATTCCCGAGGAGTTGTAATGCCTTCTAAATTTGGAATTTATAGTTTGGAGAATGTTTAGATTGGTATCGAGATCAAAAATAGACTTCCTCCAAGTGAATTGTTTCTCAATGAAATCCTTCCTCCCATTCTTTCAACTAGATTTTTAACTGTGGCTAAGCCAATCCCATTTCCCTTTTTTCCAAAACGATCAGTGGTATGATGAGCATAAAATGGTTCAAAAACCTTTTCTCTAATGGCCTCTGGAATTCCTGGTCCATTGTCGCTGACTCTAATTTCAACAAGTTTTTCCGAGATCTTTTTTATCCCGATTTCGATCATGCCTTGTGGCTTATCATTGTATTTAACCGCATTTGAGATGAGGTTCTGCAGGATTTGATGCAGCAATGTTACATCGGTAAACCATGATTTCATTTCTAGGTTTAGGGAAATTTTGCAACTCGAAGGTACGCCTGTGAATCCAATTACTTTCTGAATGAATTCTTCTAATTGAATGTTTTCCTTCTGGATTGAATTCTTGCCCGATAATGAATATTCCAAAATTCCACTCACTAAGTTGTTTAGATCTTGCGATCGCTTTCTGATAAAGCCGAGCATTTTCATGGATTCTGTAGAAATCTTGTCCCGGTTTTCTTCTTCAAGGAAAACAGTCAGTTGATCAATGTTTTTTAATGGGGATCGGATATCATGGGCCACCACATAAGCAAATCGGCTGAGTTCTTTATTTGCCGTTTCTAGTTGCTCATGGGTTTTCTCCAATTGAAATACTTTTCTTGAAAGCTCCAATTGCGTCATGATCTGATTGGCGAAAATCTTAAGCATTTTGATTTGAACTTTGCTCAAATCTTTTGGTTTGAAATCTTTTACACACAGTGTTCCAATTGTATATCCTTCTTGCGTTGTGATCGGAACACCTGCATAAAATCTGTACTTCGAACCTCCAACTACTTGCGGATGATTAACAAACCGATTGTCTAATAAAAGGTCATTAACTATCAGTGTTTTATAGGGATTTACAATTACATGATCGCAAAAGGCTTCTCGCCTTGATACTTCTTGTTGATCGGAACCATATTTTGCAAGAAACCATTGCGTGTGTTCTCCAATAAAGGTGATTAATGCAATCGGAACATCGCACGCTTCTGCAGCCAATTCAGCGATGTCGTCGAATGGAATCTCTAACTCGGTATTAATATTTTGGTACTGTTTTAATGTTTTTAATCTGGCTTGCTCCGTTTCTTCGGGAATTGGAGGTGGCGAAACGATATGGTGAGGACTGTTAGAAATCATTTGAAGAGATTTTCACCTGTTCGAAAACAAGTGCTGTTAAACTTTGATAGTAAAAATTATACCAAGAGCCGTAAATTTGAATATTAGTTCGATAATTGACCTATAACGAAAGGGGCGCAAATTTAGTATTTTCAATAGTTTTAAAAAGAAATGTCAATATTTTTAAACCTTTGCCATTCAATTATTTGTATAATGAGGCTTAAGTAATAACCCTTAATATTCGTTAAGTTCTTCTTAAATTACACAATGTGGCGCGCACTTTAGAATGTCTGAGCTCCTGACAAAAGGTGCTTAAACATCACTTGTTAACCTTCTTCTTATGCTCACAGCATTGGAAGTCTAACATGAATTTACACTAGCCACTTCTTAAGCTCATTAAACAAATCGGCCTCTGTGAAAGGCTAGCCCAAGTGAGTGTATGAGATTTTGGTGTTTGAAGATGGCAACAGAATCAACCAGCCGACTTTTTTGATTTGTAATGGTTTACCGGAAGAGCTCCAAAAAATTTTCTTCGACGAACTTGGTGTTCCCAATACTTCGTAAAACACTAAAGGCAGTAAAAAAGAAAATTAAAACCAATGGAAATTGCCAAATGACTTTAGTATTTTGTAATAAAAAGTATAGTACTATTCCTTTGCATAGAACTAGAACAGAAATTATTCCCAAACCTGGAAAATTTATTAATTTTAATCGAACTGATATTCTTTGATCAAGAAGTATTTTATGCACTTCAATTATCCTGACTCCAACCATGATCAAAACAAATCTGATGAAAGTAAAGAATTCTGTGAAACCACCATTATGTGATAAGCCCCAGGTCATCAAAACAATTAATTGAATTGGTAACAGGTAATAATTTATTGCCATTGCAGCATTGCTTAAGCGTGTTTTATTGAAGCATTTGTCCACTTCAAGCGTGTTCGAATCAACAAACCTAAACCAGTCGCTTTTGTCCGAATCGAAGCGATTTAGCAATAGCATAAAAATGCATCCGGCAATTCCGGCAGCAATGAACCCTTTTAGTATAGACCAACTTCTTGGCAAATACAGTGTCATCAATTGTATAATTTACGCAATAACAAAATACATCTTTAACTTTCCTTTTAATTTTGCTTCCACCTCGCCGCGATATTCGCAGTTAAATTGATCTTTCACTAATTCATAGGTCGTTTCGGATATATTGATTTTGCCAATTTCACCTGAGCTTTCCATTCTTGAAGCCGTATTTACCGTATCGCCCCAAATGTCGTATGCGAATTTTTTAATACCTACAATTCCTGCTACAACGGGACCTGTGTGGATTCCGATTCTGATTTCAAAATAGGGGAGGCCATCTGAAATTTTCTTTTGTTTTACTTTTTCAATGAATTCGGCTATTTCTAAGGCTGCTCTCACAACATCTTCAGCATGGGTGTAATTGGGTGTGGGCAATCCACCCGCAGCCATATATGCATCGCCAATGGTTTTAATTTTTTCTATCCCATATTTGCCCATTATTCTATCAAATTCTGAAAAACACAAATTTAAATCTGCTACTAATTCTTGCGGATTTAGTTGTTCTGCCATTCCAGTAAATCCCTTGAAATCAGTAAATAATACAGAAACCTTATTTATAAGCTTTGCTTCAGCCTCTCCTCTTGCTTTAAGTTCTTGCGCTGTTTCATACGGAAGGATATTGAGCAGCAAGGACTCGCTCCGTTTCTGTTCATGTTTAATTCGATTTCGCTGAAGTAAAATAACACAAGCAAAAACCAACGCTATGATAAAAGCTGAAATAAAAATATTCCTTAGAATTTGTTCCTGTCTGATTTGCTGATTTGCCTTAATGGTTTCAATTTCTTTCTCTCTTTCTAATTTATATGATTTTTGGTCAAAATCAGATTTTAACTGCTGCTGGATTATTGTTCTGCTTAATTGTTCTGCGTTTAATTTTGATTTTGATTCAATAAAAGCATCATTCATCCGTATTGCTTCTTCGTAACGGTGCTGCTTTTTATATTCATTGTATAGTAGTTCACTTATTTTATTTATTAATCGGTTTGCGCCCAGCTCATTCGCTTTTTCAAAAGCTTCAACAAGTATGGATAAGCCTTTAGTCTTTTGGCCTATTTCCAGAAGACTACTTGCAAGGAAAACTCGTGTACTTAATGCACCAATAACATCTCCTATCTCTTCACTTAAAATCAAGGCTTGCTCAAAAAAATCGATTGAATTATTGAATTCCTTTTTAAGTGCCTGAATTTCTCCCAAATTATTCAATGAAAGAGCTAATAACTTCTTATTTCCATATTGTCGGCATAACTTTTCGGCATAACGTGTAAAATGCCATGCTGAGTCTAAGTCTCCTGTTTCAAAATAGCTACTTCCCAAATTAATCACAGTATTTGCAATGTTGTCTTCATCGCCATGATATTTCCTTAATTTATAAGCCTTCCATAAATAGTTTCTAGCCAATTGATGCAATCCAATGTCTGTGTATATATTACTTATGTTTGTTAAAGTTTTAGCCATGGCCAATTCTTGATCACTGGAAATCTGATTTGCCAATACACGTTCATAGTAATTTAGGGCTTCCCGATGATCTCCTAATTGATAGTACGCACCCGCTATATTTCCATAGCAGCTATTTAATAATTTGATGTCATTAATTGAGTTCGCAATCTTTATTGCGGTTTTTAATTGTGAAATTGATTTTTCTAGCGCTCCGGAAAACATATATGCTACGGCTTTCTGATTCATTAACTTCACAACATATTTAAATTGTTTTCGGTTTTCGGCAAATGGAATGTATTTATCCGTTAATACAATTGCACTATCCGGATTTTTTGACAAATAAAAATCCGAAATCAATCTAAG
>CANHIS010000113.1 GCA_947460255.1 Bacteroidota bacterium | reverse complement strand
TTTACAGGTAAATATTTCCTTTTCATTTTTGTTGATGCACTCAAGAAAACGCGCACAATGGTTACGTTGGATGCTGAAGGAAATGTTATCCAAAAGAAAACTGAGGAAGATGTGCGCAGAGCATTGCTCACAGCGGAGAATTTCCCAATTATTCACGTGTTGAATTCGGAAGAGTTTATCCTTCTTCGTCCGATGAAAGAAAAGAAATTCGGTTTTGATATTGAACGTCTCGACAAGGATTTGAACTCTAAATGGACCAAATCGCATATTCCAGAAGATGGAATTTGGAAAGTTCAAGATTCAAAAGTGAAGAATAACAAGTTGTATTTGTTGCGTGAACAGAATCCAAACAGAAGTTCGGATAATTATGTGTTTTCTGTTCAATGTTATGATGTTGAATCGGGCGATCAAAATTATTCAACCGATCTTGAAAATAATGGTGATGGTGGCGCTCCTGCATTTATCCGTGTAAACAGTAAAGACCAAGTGGCCACTGGTGGGATGTATTTCAAAGGAAGCAAGTATGACGATAAAAATTCCGATGGCTTGTTTTTCAGTTTGATTGGTGCCGATGGAAGTATTTCCAAGTTTACCAAGAAAAGTTGGGATAGCTTGAAAGACCAGATCTCTGGTGAATTTTCATCTGCATTATTGGGTGGAAAAACCAAAATGATGGTTGAAGATGTTGTTCAGAAACTTGATGGATCGTACATGATAATTTCCGAACAATTTAAGAAGGCAAACAACGCCAACATGACCGGTTCTGGAGCTGCTGCAATGCTCGGAGGCGGTTCTAGCTCTTCTGCTGCTGGTCCAGAGATAGGCTTCACAGTGCTGGATTTTGTGTTCTTCAATTTTGATCCTAATGGCGATTTTATTGGTGTTGAGGTTGTTGCAAAAACGAACAAAGAAGCACGAGTAAGCGGTAAAATTGCATCCGAAAAAGGACTTGCAATTGCTCAATACATGCACAGCAGAGGTTTCTTTTGCTACCGCGAAGTGATTGAACACAATGGCAAACAAGTAATCGTTTACAGAAACGACGATGGATTAAAGAGTAAAGCGTATTTCCTTCCGATTGGGGAAAAGTCAACTGCATCAATTGCAAGTATTGATATGGATCGTTGGGTTTCGGAAAACCTCAATAAACTAGGAAAATTTGCCAAAGCAACAGGCAACAGCCAATATTCGTTTAATTCAGACAATACCAACGATACCTATGCCTTGTACAAAGGAATTTCATCTTTCAAAAAAGGATTTATGGTATTGCACGATTACAACCAAAAAGGATTGAAAATTTGGTTAGAGCCAGTTCCAGCCCAATAATTAAATCGGTTTAAATAAAATGCATCAGACCACGCCCTAAAAAGCGTGGTTTTTGGTTTAGTATATTCTTTCAAACAATACCGGTTAATGCACAAGCCAAAATAAACGCGCTAAATAATTCTTGAAAAATTACAATCAAATAAAATTCAAACAAATAATCCCCACCAACAGTAAAAATGAAATAAGATTAAGTACAAGACCTGCCTTTAGCATTTCAGCTGATCGAATGTGACCACTGCTAAAAGCAATCGCATTGGGTGGTGTACTCATCGGAAACATAAAATCGCAGCTTGCAGATAATGTTACTGGAATGGCGAATACCAATGGGTCAATTCCACGATTCACAGCGAGCGCAGCAACCACTGGAACAAACAATGTAACCATGGCCAAATTGCTCATAAAGGCAGTCAACAACAAACCAATTCCAGTGAGTAACATCAGATAAACACTGTCGCTTAAATTACTCAACATGGCCAAAGAATCGGTCAACATTTTTAAAGCGCCACTCTCTTTAAATGCCATTGCCATCGACAATCCTCCACCAAACATCAATAAAATCCCCCAAGGAAGATTCTTCGTGTCTTCCCATTGTAAAATCGGTTGATCTTTTTCTGCCTGAATCAAAAACAAGGATATTCCAGCAACCATGGCAATCCAAACATCACTGATTGGATAACCAGGAAATACAGAACGAATTATTCCTTCAGTTAACCACATGATGATTGCCAAGGAAAACACCCAAACTATCCGCTTTTCGTTGGTTTTCCATGGTCCCATTTTTCTTAATTCCTCAGAAATAAATTCGTGACCCTTATCGAATTTCCCGGTTTTAACTGGAAAAATAAAGCTTGTCATTGCCCAATATGCTAAAAGCAACAAAGCCAACGAAAAGGGGAATCCATACAACATCCAATCGGTGAATGTAATTTCTCTTCCAAATGTTTTATTCAGAATGCCTACCGCTGCAGCGTTTGGTGGAGTTCCAATAATTGTCGCCATTCCACCGATGGATGAAGCGTAAGCAATTCCTAAAAACATCGAAACCCTAAAATTTCGAATTGACTTCTTATGAATCTCTTCAGGTTGATCAAACAAATTCGATACAGCCAGTGCAATTGGAAACATCATCAACGTAGTGGCAGTATTCGAAATCCACATGCTGATAAACCAAGAGGCTATCATAAAACCCAAGATTATCCTTTTCGCAGAATTTCCAGTAATCATTACCAAACTCAATGAAAATCGTTTGTGTAATCCTGACTTTTCCAACGCCAAGGCCAATAAAAATCCACCTAAAAACAAGAATATATACTTGTCACCATAAGGCGCGCAAGCTTGCTCCATGCTCGAAATTCCAAACAATGGAAACAAAACCACCGGAAGCAATGCTGTTACTGCCATCGGAACGGTTTCCATCAACCACCAACTCAGCATCCAAACCATAATTGCGAGTGTGAAACTTACATTCATCGGAAATCCCATCGGATTAATCCAACCAATCAACAAGGCCAAAACAGGTGGCAACCAAATCAAAAGTTGTCTTTTCAGATTATTCATTGGGGCGGAAGATACACAATCGAGTCTTTTTATGAATTCCATCAGCAAATATTGAACTCTAAAAACCAAGCACTTCATCTTTCAATACTTACACTTTGTTTCATCATTCCGTTTTTTGGTCCTGCCTCCTACTCTTCTGGTATGCTGACCGAATCAGGGTTTTATCCCAATCTCAAACATTATTGATTACATTGGCATTCTTTTGCTAAAAATCCTCAACATGAAAATTAAATTCGTAATAATTCAAGCGGTATTAATCTTTACGCTCTCATCCTGCGGTGAAATCTCCAATCAACTTGATGAAAAACAAAAACAACTCGAAAACAAAATTCAATCTCTAGACTCAACAGTTAACGCAGAAGTCGAAAGAGTGAAAGTGATCGATTCCCTTGTGAAACAAGAAAAAGAAGCCATCGATTCGTTGGTGAAACTCCGTACCGAATAATCGTTGAAAACTCGGACTAAAGTCCGGGGCTACGCGCCTCCCATTGTTCCTCAACCTCCAGACTTTACGCCGTGGATGATGAAGTCTGAGGCTTACCAAGACTCATTGCATTCCCAGCACCCGCGAACTTTTAGTTCTAGGCCACGAAACCCAAATTCCTCACTTACGTATCAACATTCACTTTACACTCATTCTCAGATAGGTAACAACCTCTACTTCACAAATTCCACCAAAATCCTGCATGGCTGTAGATTATTTCGGCTAGCTTGATTACTTTGGCTGTTCAGAGGTATGGGTCGTTTATTGAAATTTGTCTTTAGCTTGTTGGTTACTGGAGCCCTTTTTTGGGTTTACCAGCACAAAACTGGCGATATTCCGCCCATCGGGAAATTCTTCAGTCCCGCACAGGGATTTTGGCACAACGCCGAAAAACAAAATTCTATCACTTATTCTGCTGCGCAACTGAAGGATCTAAAATCGTCTGTCACAGTTCAATTCGACGATCGTTTGGTGCCGCATATTTTCGCCAAAAACGAGGAAGATCTTTACTTCATGCAAGGGTATATCACTGCACAAAATCGCTTGTGGCAGATGGATATGCAAACGCGCGTGGCCAGTGGTCGCTTATCGGAAATTATTGGTCCAAAACTTTTGGAACGTGACCGCGAAAGTCGTCGGCTCGGGCTTTCTTGGGGCGCATCAAGATCCCATGCCTTGATGATGGCAAATCCCGATTCACGTCGCGTGATCACCAGTTATTGCAACGGGGTAAATGCTTGGATCAGTTCACTTAAGCCAGCAGATTATCCGCTCGAATACAAATTGCTAGATTTTGAACCTGAAGCATGGACCACCATGAAATCGGCACTGTTGCTCAAGTACATGGCCAACATGCTCACTGGGTATGAAACTGATTTCGAGATGACCAACATCGCCAAATTGTATGGCATCGAAACGCTTAATCAGTTATTTCCCGAGTTTCCTGATAGTCTGGATCCTGTGATTCCAAAAGGAACGCTTTTTTCACAGTCTGACACATTGCTGCCTGTTTCTCCCGATACTACGTATCCGGGGAAGTTTGCCTTGCTGCATAACCCATATTCACGGCCCGATCCAGCCTATGGAAGTAACAATTGGGCGATCTCGGGAAGCAAATCTGCCTCTGGGAAGCCTATCCTTTGCAATGATCCACATTTGGGATTGAATTTGCCATCCATTTGGTATGAAGTTCAGCTTAATGCCCCTGGAATCAATACTTACGGAGCCACAATTCCGGGTTCGCCTTGCGTGATCAGTGGTTTTAATGAAAAAGTGGCTTGGGGCATCACCAATGCAAGTACAGATGTAAAAGATTGGTATACTGTTACTTTCAAGGATAAATCGAAATCTCAATATCTGATGGATAGCGCTTGGAAGCCGGTGCGCAAACTCATCGAAGTATTTCGGGTGAGGGGAGGAGATCTTGTTTTCGACACCATTCGTTTTACCGAACATGGTCCAGTTGCCTATGAGGAATCCTTCAACAAGCGCAGCGAAACCGTGAATATGGCATTGCGTTGGACCGCCCACGATATCAGCAATGAAATGCTTGCCATCTATCAACTCAACAAGGCTGAAAATCATGCTGATTATATTGCAGCAACAAACCACTTTGATTGCCCTGGACAAAATTTCGTATTCGCAGCAACTAACGGAGATATTGCTATTCGTCACAATGGGAAATTTGTGAAACGTTGGAACCAACAAGGTCGATTCTTGCTTGATGGAACCTCGTCATCCACGCTGTGGCAAGGTTTCGTTCCAGATTCCGATAATCCTCATGTGCTCAATCCGCCGCAAGGCTTTGTAAGTTCTGCCAATCAACATCCAACCGACCAAACTTATCCTTATTACTACACAGGAAGTTACGACTACTACCGAAATCGCCGTTTGAACAGGTTGCTGAAGGATTTGCGAGAGGCGAAGCCGGCCGACATGATGAAGATTCAAAATGATAATTACAATCTTTATGCTTCAGAATGGCTGCCATATTTCGTTGCCTTGCTGCCTGAAACGCAATACTCCACATCCGAAAAAGATGCGATGCGAGAGCTCAAAGGTTGGACATTCTTCAACGATCCAGATGTTTCCGCAGCGATTTATTTCCAGCTTTGGATCGACAGTTTCATGTCGAAACTTTGGGATGAATTTAAAGTGGATCAAAGAGCATTGCTAACCCCGTCATACTTCGAAACTTGGAGTTATTTGAAGCGCTTCCCTGAATCTGATTTCATCGACAACAAATCCACTACACAAACCGAAACGCTCCCATTTTTAATTCTACAATCATTCCGTGATGCGGTTAAAACCGCCGACAAATGGCAACTTGAAAACCCTTCAAAGCAATTTACTTGGGCAAACTTCAAGAATACTACAGTATTGCATTTGAGTCAGCAACTGGCATTCTCTGTTTCTGAAATCCAAACTGGTGGAAATGAGGACATTCTCAATGCCACAAGCAGCCGCAAAGGCGCCAGTTGGAGAATGGTGGTAAGTCCGGGTTCGGATGGCGAGTTCTGGGGCGTTTATCCTGGCGGACAGTCAGGAAATCCGGGATCGAAGCACTATGTAGATTTTATTGAACAATGGGCAAAAGGAAAGTATTTCCAATTGTTATTCCTGCAGCCTGGTGAGAAACATAAACGCATTCAGCATGTCGCAACTTACAATCCGTAAACGAAGAGCTTGGTTCTGGTACAGAATGCTGATCTGTATTGTTGTTTCGGCAGCTGTTCAGTATGTATCGCCATGGTGGAGCCTTATTCCGGTAGCAATGCTCATTGGTTTTCTCACTGCACCGAAAAACAAAAGTCCTTTTTTAGCTGGCTTTCTGGCAATGTTCATTCTTTGGGGTGCTTGGTCGTTTTACATCGATTTGCAAAACGATTCCATCCTTTCTGAACGAGTAATTCGTCTGTTTCCTCTGCCTTCCAATGCGATTTCTTTGATTGTGCTCACCGGTTTTCTAGGAGGTTTGATCAATGGATTTGCGATGCTCACTGGAGATATTTTCCGCAGGTTTTTCCTCCTTGAAGAGGAGAAATATTACAAGTAATTTGACAATAATTTCATTCTTAAATACTGACTGAAATCCGAAAATCTGTCGTTTTACTGTTTTATTTGACCTGATTTCAATTGAGAAATACCTATCAAATTTCAAAGTGCTAATAAGCTAATCAGGTAATTTACAGACGATTGTTAATACTGTGAATTCTTATTCATATATGTAAGAAACTTTTTGCTACTTTTGCCGTTTCGTAGAACCTTCAAAACAACCGGAATTCCATGAGACAACTTAAGATTACCAAGCAGGTTACGAACCGTGAAACCGCGTCATTAGACAAGTACCTGCAGGAAATCGGGAAGGTTGAACTAATCACCGCAGAAGAAGAAGTTGAATTGGCTCGCCGAATTCGTCAAGGCGACCAAGCAGCACTCGAAAAGCTTACCAAAGCCAACCTTCGTTTCGTTGTATCGGTATCAAAACAGTACCAAAATCAAGGTTTGAGTTTGCCCGATTTGATCAACGAAGGAAACTTAGGTTTGATTAAAGCTGCTCAACGTTTCGACGAAACCCGCGGATTTAAATTCATCTCCTACGCCGTTTGGTGGATTCGTCAGTCGATTCTCCAAGCTTTGGCAGAACAGAGCCGTATCGTGCGTTTGCCGCTCAACAAGATTGGTTCAATCAATAAAATCAACAAAGCATTTTCTAAACTTGAGCAGGAATTCGAACGCGAACCATCTGCGGAAGAAATTGCTGAATTGCTCGAGCTTACTGAGAACGACGTAAAAGAGTCGATGAAAAACTCTGGTCGTCACATTTCGATGGACGCGCCACTTGTTCAAGGTGAAGAAAGTAACATGTACGACGTTCTTCGTTCGAACGACAGTCCAAGCCCAGAAGCAGGATTGATCAACGATTCACTTCGTAAAGAAATCGACCGTGCACTTTCAACCCTTACTTCACGCGAAGCTGATGTAATTAAGTATTATTTCGGACTTAACGGCGAGCACGCAATGACACTCGAAGAAATTGGCGAGAAATTCGATTTAACCCGTGAACGCGTTCGTCAGATCAAGGAAAAAGCAATTCGCCGCTTGAAACAAACATCAAGAAGTAAGATCCTCAAAACATACCTCGGTTAATTCAAACTCTCCGAAATTCATAAAGCCTCGAAACACAAACTTCGGGGCTTTTTTTATGGTGTTTTTTGGCCGGCCGCCGTTGATTATCCCATTCCAATAAATCATTCTGCTGCGGCGCCACGCTTTCCGCTTTTAGTCCCTCCGGGAGCTAACCGCTGCAATCGCTGCCGGAAGCATTTCGATTTGTTTGGAGATTACAATTCCTTATTAATATTTTGTTTGGATCGAAAAACGATGAGATAATTGATTCAATTGGTCAAACCTCACTCCTACTCTTCATTATTCTCTTTAAACAATCACCTGCATGAAGCAAATGCAATCAAGTTGAACAAATTGAAAGGATGCGTTCATTTCAATTTTGAGTATATTGAAGCACTTATTAAAAATCATTGTTGCAAACATGAAAAGATATTTAGGTATTCTTTTATTTTTTATTAGTCAAATGGGTTTTGCGCAAGAAATTCATTTAACTAAAGATAGCCTACCATATAAATTCAAAAGCAATTGGAAATACAGCAAAGATTTCAATCAAGATTTGTCACAAATAGATTTTGATGATTCGAAATTACTCGTAATTAATTCGTTAAATGGTAACAAGGAACTTCGATCAATAAAATTCAATGGCTCAGGTTGGTTTAGGCTTAAATTTCACATCGACAGTACATTAGTAGACAAATCACTGGCATTGATGTTTAATTTCGCTGGTGTAAGTGAATTGTATTTAGATGGAAAATTGTTTAAAAAATATGGCGATTGGGATGGTGATAAAATAATCGAGTATTATAATCCAAGAGATGTTCCCGAGCCAATAACATTTAGCGATACTGGCACACATGTTATGGCTATTAAATTAAAGTATTTTGAGGAAGATGAGTTCGATTGGCTAATCTTTGATATGTCGATGGAAAGTGCAGAAAAAGCAATTGAAAATTATGCTACTCAAGGCATTGCAATAACCTTCATAATTAATTTTTTAGGTGTAATTTTCCTTACCCTTGGAATAATCCATTTATTCTTTTTTCTTTACTACAGAAGTATTATATCCAATTTATTTTTCAGCTTGTTTATGCTCTGTTTATCTGCAGTAATGGGCTTATCGATGTTTTTATTTATATCCAACAATCCCGTTGAACAAAGCAATGCCACCGAAATTTTATTCTTTCTCATTCCGTTGCTTTGTTTGTTATTTACAGCATTTATACACTTTATTTTTTATGAGAAAACAAAGGTTTGGATTGCGTTCATATTGGTTCTTGCTATTGCATGTTTTGTTTTGATTTACTTCGAAAGCGAATTTGTTGATTTATTATTGATTCCATTGGTATTTCTTTCCTTAATGCATGGTTTAATTCGGATCATTGTTTCTTTGTTTAAAAAGCAACAAGGCGCTTGGATCATCGGAACAGGAATCCTTTTTTCAATCTTGTTTTTGATCATCATTCTCGCAACTGGATTATCTGGTGGCATCAATGTAAATACTGCAAATTTCAGCGGTCAATTGATTGTATTTGGTGTTTTGTTGGCCATTATAAGCATTCCTTTATCGATGTCGATTTATCAAGCATGGAGTTTTTCCAAATTGAATAAAGACCTTAGTTTGCAACTAATCCAAGTTCAGGAACTTTCCGAAAAAACAATTCAACAAGAACTTGAAAAGCAGCATATTCTCGAAAATCAGAAGGAGGTTTTAGAAATCAAGGTTGAAGAACGCACACAACAATTGTCGGAGGAGAAAAAGAAATCTGATGATTTGTTGCTCAATATTCTTCCACATGAAGTTGCCGAAGAATTGAAAGAAAAAGGCTTTGCTGAGGCCAAATTGGTTGATCAGGTTACAGTGATTTTTACCGATTTTAAAGGTTTCACCACAATGGCTGAGCAGTTAAGTCCACAGGCGTTGGTACACGATATTCATGAGTGTTTCTCGGCCTTCGATCGCATCATGGGCAAATATGGAATCGAGAAGATTAAGACCATCGGTGATGCTTACATGGCCGCAAGTGGTTTGCCATCGCCTTGCACTACCCACGCTGCAGATGCAGTGAAAGCAGCATTAGAAATGGCTGCATTTATTGAAGATGGTAAGGCACTCAAAATTGCTAAATCACTACCGTATTTCGAAATTCGAATTGGTGTGCATTCTGGTCCTGTAGTGGCAGGCATCGTTGGCATTAAGAAATTCGCGTACGACATTTGGGGCGACACTGTAAATACAGCATCACGAATGGAAAGCAGCGGAGAAATAGGCAAAGTGAATATCTCAGAAACCACTTATGAATTGATCAAAAATGAATTTCAATGTTCATTTCGTGGTGAAATCGATGCCAAAGGAAAAGGAAAAGTGAAGATGTATTTTGTTGATTAGAATAACGGCAAGCATTGTTTCTACTTGATGTTTTTCGATTGCCTAAACTTTAATTTTCAGGTAATTGTCTTCTCGAACGATGCTTTTTTGAAAATGCAATATACAAGCATGAAAACCCTACTGCTCCCGAGAATACGGAACCTGCTAAAACTGCCATTTTCGAATTGTTAACCATTACAGGATCTGAAACAGCAAGCAAGGTGATGAAAATCGACATGGTGAAACCAATGCCAGCAAGCATCCCAACTCCGAGTAAGCTACTCCAATTCAAACCATCTGGCAAACTCGAAACCTTCAATTTAACAGCAAGCCAAGTGAAAACAAAAATCCCCAGCGGTTTTCCTACCACAAGTCCTGCAATGATTCCGATAGCCAAAGGTTCTCCTAGTGAATCTAAAATACTCCCGTTAAAATGAATGGCAGTATTCGCCAAGGCAAAAATCGGGAGAATTACAAAAGTTACAGGCTTGTGTAGGAAATGTTGCATTCTACTCGAAGGAGCACTGTAATCGCCTTTCCCGAAGGGAATTACAAAGGCCAACATAACACCAGTAATTGTCGCATGAATTCCCGAATTCAGCATAAAAAACCACATAGCGATACCTCCAACCACGTAAGGCCACATTTTGCGAATTTTGAAATGGCTCAGAATCATTAGAAGTAAAAAAACACCTAGAGAAGCCAACAAAAAACCGATAGATATATCAGTAGAATAGAAAAAGGCAATTACCAATATTGCACCTAGATCGTCGATTACTGCCAACGCAGTGAGGAAGACTTTTACAGACAAAGGCACTTTATTTCCTAACAACGACAAGATTCCGATAGCAAATGCAATATCGGTGGCCATTGGGATTCCTGCACCTGAAGCTGTGGGCAAACCATAATTTATCCAAGCAAAAATGCCTGCAGGAACGAGCATCCCTCCCAAAGCTCCTGAAAAAGGTAAAAGGGTGTCACGAAAATTTGAAAGTTCACCGACGTATATTTCTCGTTC
>CANHIS010000112.1 GCA_947460255.1 Bacteroidota bacterium | reverse complement strand
ATTGGGTGTAAAAAGTCTTCCCAATTCACAATTCCAGTAGATCCTGGCTCTTCACTATGACCAAATAAGCGCTTAAATGATTCCCCCCAATCAATGATATCATTTCGAATATCCCAATCATAAATTGCATCGTTGGTTGCTAGTCGAAGCAATCTAAATCGTTCATTTTGACTCCGCAATTCCTCATCGTACATAATTCTCAAAGTAAGATCCTTGCCTGCTGCATATACAATTCCATCTTGATTGTTGGAACTTAGCGACCATTCAAGCCAAAATTTCTTACCATTTACATCAACAACCACATTCTCAAACCTCGAAACATCTTGCGACTGTAGCTTTTGAAAAGCAGAAAGACTAACCTCTACATAACCTTCATCTACCCAATCAAAAAAGGAACTGCCAATTAAATCATCAGTTGATTTCCCTAAAATCTCAGAAAAACGATTATTTACTTTATAGAACTTTCCACTGCGATCTAAAATACAGAGTAAATCAGGAACTAGTTCAAAAATTTGGCTCGACTCCAAGGCTGTTTTCTTGCTTTCTATGTAGGAGCCTAGTGTTCCGGAAAGTTTTCGAATTGTACGAATAACTCGAAGTTCTTCGGTTAATTGTACATTCGAAAAAAACATCAATGTAGCAATTTGACGATTTGCAAATTCAACAGTTACTGCCAATCCTACAGTCAAACCAACCTCTTCGCAAACTCTTAATCTAGAAAATTCAGGATTCAAAAATAAATTGACCACCTGAACCAAACTTTCTTTCTTCGCTTTAGGATATTCCTGATTAAAAGTTAGTTCAAGTGTACTTGAGAAATCTTTGAACTTTTTAAAATTAGGAGTGTCTGGGTAATTAAATGCAACGAGCCGTTCTTTTTTGTGCATATAATCGGGTAGCCAACATTCGGCTGCAATCATCCCAAAATCAACGCAAATAGCACTTAACATTTGTGTTAATCCATCTTTCAGATTACTAGAAACCTGAAAATCAGCCAGTAGCTTATCAACAATTTCATTTGTTTGTTGCTCTGTCACCTCATTTGTTGTGTCATTGGCAAAACACATTGTTCCTGCAACTTGTCCATTTTCATAGAAAGGATATCCATCTAATTGCCAATACTGCATCCCTCCAAAACGGGGATGAATCTTTAAACGAATTTCTTGGTGTTGGCCATTTAAAGTTAAACGGAATGCTTCTTCTGCAATTCTTATATCTTCACTATTTAATAAGATCGAAAAGCCTGAATTTAAAAACTCATCATGATTAAATCCTGCCAACTGACAACATTTTTCATTCACATAAATTAGCTTTCCTTTTGTATTAAATGCAAATACTATCTGTGGACTATTGTTTAATTCCAAATGAAATTCTCCTTCCATAAAGGAGAAGTGAGGAATCGTAATGGAATTATCGACTTTAAATTCTTGTTGCCAAAAGAAATACAATTGATCATTTAAATTTAAAGGCTTTAGTCGAAATGTTACCCATTTTTTTTTGCCTGATGCTGTTGTAATGAGTAAATCAATTTCGCTTTCAGAGGCTTGCAAAAGTAATTTTTTAACCTTTGAATCAATTGACGAATCCACGGGCAATCCAAGCATTAAATCGAACGATTCATTAAAAACCTCATTCTCTAATAGTGTTAAGAATGCTTTATTCGAATACCCAATCCTGATAGGCCGTTCAGCAATTTGTGGGGTGGTAATGAATACAGGCATCGACAACTGATCTGCCATCATTTTAAATACATCCATCGAAATTATCTCCTTCATCTATTCAAGCCTTTGTTGATTTTGATCTTCTTCTTTATTTGTGCCCAGCATATTACCCAAAATTGAGTTGATCAACGACAAGATCATACTGAAAAGAAGGGCCCACCAAAAATTTCTCACATAAAAATCATCCAATAAATAATCGGCGACCAAGATGATGATACTGTTAATCGCCAAAAGGAACAAACCCAAAGTTAAAAGGGTGATGGGAATGGTAAGAATGAGAAGAATCGGTTTGAGAAAAGTGTTCAAAAACGACAAAACCAAAGCCACGATGACTGCCGCCGGAACCCCAGAAATTTCTACACCTGATAAGATTTCTGCTGTAATTAACACAGCGAGAGCCGATACCAAGATTCTTAAAAACCAATTCTTCATGTTTCAAAAATGTTAAGCAAAATAGCGTTTTTCCTACATTTACAGCAGATGAAACTCGTAACAATTATTGGCGCAAGGCCACAAATCATAAAAGCGGCTGCATTAAGCAGAGCTGTAAGGAATTTTTCACATCCAGTTCGCGAAGTAATCGTTCATACAGGGCAGCATTATGATCCCAATATGTCTGATATCTTTATCCAAGAGCTTGGAATTCCAGTGCCTGATTACAACCTAAATGTTGGCTCGGGAAGTCATGGAAAACAAACAGCGGCAATGCTTTCAGGAATTGAAGAAATATTATTTACAGAAAAACCTGATTGGTTAGTTGTTTACGGTGATACCAACTCTACATTGGCTGCTGCTATCGCAGGATCGAAAATTCACGTTCCTGTTGCACACATCGAAGCCGGATTGAGGTCTTACAACAAGCAGATGCCAGAGGAGATCAATAGAATCTTATGTGATCACGTTTCAACTTTACTTTTCTCCCCTACCCTTGCAGGTTTCGAAAATTTGAAAAAGGAAGGTTTTAAAATCAATGATGCTCCATTTTCATTCGACAATCCTGGAATTTTTCATTGTGGAGATTTAATGTATGACAATAGCCTGTACTTCGCGGAACAAGCAGCCTCGCATTCAGATATTTCCGAAAAACTTCAATTAACAACCTCAAAATACATTCTAGCAACAATACACAGAAACAACAATACCGACGATCCTCAGCGTTTGAATGCGCTACTGGAAACTTTATCGGATTTGGCCGTTCAAAACAATCTTAGGGTAATTTTACCACTACACCCTAGAACAAGAAAAATGATGGATCAGTTCTTATCCATTTCAGTTCAAGAAAAAATCAAAGGAAATCATTTTGTTATCATCGATCCTGCTTCTTTCTTCGAGATGATCGTGCTGGAGCAAAATGCTGAAATGGTGATTACCGATTCTGGTGGAGTGCAAAAAGAAGCTTACTATTTCAAAAAACCATGCATCATACTACGCCCAGAAACAGAATGGGTTGAATTGGTTGAAAACGGTTGCGCAAAAGTTTGCGATGCCGATCCAATAAAAATAAAGAGCGCTTTTACCGAATTAATTCAGAATAAATTGGAATACCCTCCAGTTTTTGGCGATGGAAATGCAGCTGAATTTATCCTTGAAAAACTCTGGGAACACAAATCCAACTCAGAAACTCGTTCATAATTTATGAATTCGATGGTATTAATATTCACTCCTAGAATTACATCGCGAAATAAGTTTACGTTCAAGCTTATTTTATCCGATATTCTTGGATTAGACTATGAAATTACCAACAATCATGAAGTTTTTACAAAATATATTGGCCCAAAATTTAGTTATTGCCGTCAAGCTATTGGAGATGAAATATTTTTCCAATCTACTGGTTTGCTATTTGAAACTGGAATCGTAGTTCAAGAGCTACAGACCTTAGAATGGCATGGATCGAAAGTGTTTTATTTGACACACAAAACCTCTATTTTACCCTTTGATCCATTTGCAGCTTCGTTTTTTCTTGTGAGCAGATATGAAGAATACTTGCCTCATATAAAAGACAAACATGGAAGATTTGCAGCTCAACAAAGTCTGGCGTTTCAACAAGGTTTTTTAGACACGCCAATTGTAAATCTTTGGGCATTAGAAATCTTAACTATTCTTGAAAAATCATTCGGGCCGTTAATCCGCAAGGGATTACAGTATAGTTTTGTTTCAACCATAGATATAGATAATGCTTGGGCATATCAGCACAAAGGCTTTATACGAGCAGGCGCAGGATTGTTTGCTGATGCATCAAATTTAAAATTCAAGCATTTGTGGGAAAGATTTTTAGTGCTATTTAGATTCAAACAAGATCCATACGACACTTATGAATATCAAATCGAGTTAATTGAAAAGTACAAACTAAAAACGATCTTTTTTTTTCTCCTTGGAGATTTTGCTACATTTGATCGAAACGTTCCCTACCAGAACAAACACATGCAGTCGTTAATCAAATATATTGCAGATATTGGTGAAGTTGGTATACATCCTTCCTATGCATCCAGCGGCAGCTCGAAAAAGTTGCAACAGGAAGTTCATCGATTATCCAATATTTTACACCAAGAGGTGCAAAGTAGTCGACAGCATTTTTTGAAACTTAATTTACCACAAACTTACCACCGATTAATAGAATGTGATATTACCGATGATTATACCATGGGATATGCTGAATTACCTGGGTTTAGAGCGAGTATTGCAAGTTCATTCTTTTTTTACGATTTAGATCTGGAAATCGAAACTTCATTAAAAATCCACCCTTTTGCAGTTATGGATGGAACCTTAAAAGATTACATGAAAGTTGATCCGGAAAAAGCATCAGAAATAATAAATCCACTTATTGATAAAGTAAAAGCTGTTCATGGCACCTTTATTTCTATTTGGCACAATGAATCTTTTGCAGAAAACGATCGTTGGAAAGGTTGGAGGAAAGTTTACGAAGACCTTGTAGAAAAGGCACTTCCAAACCCCGAACATAATCAATGAATAAGGACTTTCAGCTAAAATTTACGCATTCAAATAGCATCAATCGCATTAAATGGGATGAAGTATTATTGAAAATGCCCAATAGTCTTCCGTATGCTGCAAGTTGGTATTTGGATGCAGTTACAAATGATTCTTGGGACGCTTTAATTGCTGATGATTATAGTTTCATAATGCCGCTTCCTTCGAAAAAAAAGGCGGGAATAAAGTATTTGCCAACACCATTGTTCATTCAACAATTAGGGATTTTCGGGCTATCACCATGCACTGAAAGTATTTGCGAAAAGTTCATAAGACAAATTGTAGCCAATTATAAATTCATAGAATTTAATTTTAATCACTTTAATTTAGTTACCGAAAAACCTGAATATAGTTTAAAGGAACGTTGTAACATGTTGCTCAAACTCCCTGTCGAGAGATCCTTAATTAGCAGCAATTACTCAGATAATACAAAAAGAAATATTCAAAAATCTGAAAAGCATAATTTACGATTTGGAACAACCTCAATCAGGTCAATTATAAATTTGTTTAAAGACAATAAAGAGTCGTCTTTACAAAATTGGAAAGTAGAAAATTACAATGTTCTTGAGCGATTGTATAACATGAGCGCGCTTCGAGGATATGGAAAAGCTTATGGAATGTACCATCCCGATGGTCAACTTTTGTGCGGGGCATTTTTCATGGAATGGAACAGCCGAGCTATCTTTCTATTTTCTGGAAATTCAGAACTTGGGATGCAAACAGGCGCTATGTCTGCTTTAATTGATAACTATATCCGAGAATGTCCATCTAAAATCGACACTCTCGACTTTGAAGGATCTGATAATCAAGGCTTGAAAAGGTTTTATCAAAGTTTTGGTGCAAATGAAGCTAACTATGTACATTTGAAGCTCAATCGCCTCCCGTTTTTTCTGCGCTGGCTCAAGAAATAAAAAATGGTACATATTCTTCATAATACGAACTCAATTGCGAATGTATTCCTTGCCGAGCTTCGCGATCAGGAGATTCAAAAAGACTCTTTGCGTTTCAGAAGAAACCTCGAAAGATTGGGAGAAATCATGGCGTATGAAATTAGCAAAACTCTCGAATTCAAATCAACAGAAGTTACTACTCCACTCGGCGTAGCAGAAACAAATCTACTAGCAGAACAGCCTGTTATTGCTACAATTCTAAGAGCTGGCCTCCCTGTTCACCAAGGCATTTTAAACGTTTTCGATCGTGCCGAAAATGCATTTGTTTCAGCTTATCGAAAGCACCACAAAGATGGTTCTTTTGAAATCAAAGTTGAATATTTGAGTAGCCCATCATTAGAAGATAAAGTATTGATCCTTTGCGATCCAATGCTAGCCACTGGTCAATCGATGTACCTCACTTACAAAGCCATGCTTGCAATGGGAAAACCCAAACATGTGCACATTGTAAGTCTAATATCTTCGATGGAAGGTTTAGATTATGTTAAAAGTCGATTCCCTGAAAACACAACTATCTGGTTAGGTGCTGTTGATGATGAACTCACTGTAAAATCCTACATTGTTCCTGGTTTAGGTGATGCAGGTGATCTTGCCTACGGAACCAAGAAATAAAGGCTGTGATTTTTAAGGTTATTCCGATTTTTTTACTCTGCATGGTGAAATTTGTGGTTGGAGTGCCTGCATTGTACGCTGCCACAAAATGGGGATTCCTGCCAATGTTTATCGTTTCAAGTATTGCTGGAATTTGCGGCGTTATTGCATTTTTATTTTTTGAAAAATGGATTTTCAAAGGATGGGATTGGCTTCGGACGAAATACTTTCCACGAAAAAATCCACCACAAAAAAAGAAATTGTTTTCACGTAAGAATAGGATATTCGTTAAAATCCTAAATTCCTATGGACTCCCAGGAATCGCATTTATCACACCAACAATTATTTCAATTCCTGTGGGGAGCATCCTTGCTGGTAGATTGTTTAACAACAATAAAAAAGTGCTTGTATTTTTATCAGTGTCGGTAATACTTTGGTCGGCTTTGCTTTCAGGACTTCTTACACTTAATAATTAATGAAAAAGAAAGGCCCTTTTAAGCATATTTTCTTTGATCTCGATCGCACCTTGTGGGATTATGACCAGAATGTGAGAGATGCGCTAAATGATCTTTATGTTTCGTTTTTGGAAGGCAAAGTCGTTGGAGATGCCGAAACCTTTATCCGTGTTTTTCTTTTCGAAAACGGGCGTTTGTGGGAAAAGTTCACTGCCAATAAAATCAACAAGAAATACTTAAGAGACCACCGTTTTTTGCTCACCTTGAGACGAATGGGGCTGCCTGATAAGCAACTTGGGCTTGAACTTGAAGAGGCTTATATGGCGACCACTCCTGCCAAGCAGAAGTTGATTCCCGGAGTGCACGAATCGCTTAAATATTTGCAGGAAAAATATGCCCTGCATATTATTACAAATGGCTTTGAGGATGCTCAGCAATTTAAATTGTCTAATTCTGGGATTCGCGATTATTTCAGTCATGTTGTAACCAGCGACTCTGCCGGAGCCACAAAACCCAATCGTGAGATTTTTCTTTATTCAGAACGTGTTACAGGAGCTCGGCCAGAAGATTGTTTAATGATCGGTGATGATGAAAGAGCCGACGTTTATGGTGCCCAAAAAGCCGGATGGAAGGCGATTCATTTTGATCCTCATTCTGGAGAAAATACAGATGAAAAAGTTTCGGAGTTATTAGAACTCACAAAGAAACTCTGATTTCTTTTGGACCTAGTAAACATAAAAAAGCCCGACTCTTTTTGAGAATCGGGCTTTCATTTTATTCGCGAAGATTATTTCTTGTCGCCTGAACAGCTTTTTGCAGCTCCACCTTTGCTGCAGCATGATTTTGCAGCTGGAGTAGCTCCACCGTTTCCAGTTTCAGATGTTTTCTCTCCTTTAGCTTCTGTAGTTGTAGCTGAACCACAAGATTTTGCAGCTTCAGATGAACAGCAGCCTTTCTTGTTTTTGCTGTGCTTCTTGTCTTTGTCCTTGTCTTTGTCTTTGTCTTTATCAACAGAAACTACTTCAACGTTTGTGTTAAAAGCAGATGCAGCTACAGCAACATTTCCAAAGGAAAAAGTTGCCAAACAAAGGATTGCAAATATTTTTTTCATTGTGCTTTTGTTTTAGAACTCAATACGGTAAATGTACAAACTTATTGTTAGAAATTTGCAATCTCTGTAATTCCTCCTTTAACAATATCTCCAAGCTTCACATTAACCTTAACATCCGTTGGAAGAATGATATCAACGCGTGATCCGAATTTGATAAACCCAAACTCTCCGCCTTGCTTAGCTTCCTCACCTACTTTGCAATAAGTAACGATTCGTCGTGCCACATAACCTGCAATTTGACGAAGCATTACACTGCGGCTTCCATTTTCAACAACCACTGTGCTGCGTTCGTTTTCTGTGGAAGATTTCGGGTGACTTGCAACCAAATAGAGCCCCTCGTGGTATTTCACGTAAGCTACTTTTCCAGAGATCGAATAACGATTGATGTGGACATTCAGCGGCGACATGAAAACCGAAATCAACAATCGCTTCCCTTTGTAATATTCGGGTTCATCGATTTCTTCGATGGCTACAATTTTACCATCGGCCGGACAAAGCACATGGCCTTCCCCAAGATTTTGTTTCCTCGATGGATTTCTAAAAAATTGAAGTACCAGTAAGAAGATTACCAAGGTTGCAAAGAGTACAAAACCTCTTAAAGCAAGTGCATCACCCATGAATTGAGCAAGCACTCCATTGATAATCAATATAATAACAGATAGCCCAATGAGCATTCTATGCCCTTCGCGGTGAATCGTCATTCGTTTGTAGCGTTAGTTGAAAGAAAACCAGCAGTTGAGCTGGCTTCGAATTATAGGTGCATGTAGTTTTTCTTCGCGAGAAGTTGCTCTTGCGTTTCGCGGAAGTCTGGATCGTCGACACAACAATCTACAGGACATACAGCGGCGCATTGCGGTTCATCGTGAAAACCTACACACTCGGTACATTTATCGGTAACTATGTAGTACACATCCATTGCTTTAGGCGTGTTGGCATTGTCTGCCTGGTAGCTGCCACTTGCGGCATTTACCTCACCTTTAAGAGATGTTCCGTCGGCAAATCGCCATTCGGTGCCACCTTCATAAATAGCATTATTCGGACACTCGGGCTCGCAGGCTCCGCAGTTGATGCACTCATCAGTAATCATGATTGCCATAACACATCAATTTTTTTAGGGTTATTTTCGCGATGCAAAACTAAGTGATATTTGCATTCTATATGAATCCGGAACAACGAATCAAGGCTTTTGTTGAATTAGGCCACGAAATCAGGGAGATAGCTCAATCTGAAACCAATAATTTGAACATCCGACAGCAGCAACTTCAGGAGCTGGCAGCCAATCTTTACCTCAATAACGCATGGTTTACGCCAACAAACACCTTGCAAGCGCTCGATGGCATAGCGAGGTTGCTTGATGAAAATTCGCTCCGCGGATGGTTGGAGCAGTATCCTCTTCAAGATGATCGTGACCAAACTGTAGGTGTCGTGATGGCGGGCAATCTTCCAGCCGTGGGATTTCATGATTTCATGTGTGTTCTTTTATCGGGATGCCGCATTACAGCGAAGTTATCATCCGACGATAGGCTCCTTATTCCGGCGATAGCCGCCATGCTTGTTGCCATTGAACCGAAATTCGCCGATAGAATTCACTTTACCGATGGAAAAATGCCGCCCTTTGAAGCCATTATCGCCACGGGAAGCAACAATTCGGCAAGATATTTTGAATATTACTTTGGAAAATATCCGCACATCATCAGAAAAAGCCGCACATCGATTGCGATTTTGGATGGGAAGGAAACCGAAGCCGACCTAAAAGGGCTTGCAGATGACGTGTTTATGTATTTCGGAATGGGCTGCCGAAGCGTAACTAAATTTATGGTTCCAATCGACTACGATCCGGTGCCTTTTCTCAATGCGACATCCCATTGGGACAATTTAATTCATCACAGCAAATATTTGAACAATTACGAATATAGCCGCGCGGCATTTTTGGTGAATAGCATTCCACATTTTGATACTGGATATTTATTGATGCGCCAAGAAAATGCGCTTCACTCGCCTATTGGTGTATTGAATTTCGAACGGTATACAAACCGTGAAAGTTTGATGCAAAGTGTAAATGAACAATTAGAAAATCTGCAATGTATCGTTGCCCGTGAAGGAATTTATGAAGGAAGTGTCTTACCTGGATATGCTCAAAAGCCAGGTCCGATGGACTATGCCGACAATGTTGACACGATGAAATTTCTGCAATTTTGAATTTAAATCATTAATTAAATCTCCAATACAATGAAAGATTACATGAATTTTTTCTTGGATGAGGAGCAGGTTATTTCCGCATCAGACCAGCTAGACGTAGGGATTGAATTTGCTTACATGCTTCAAAAAGAAGATTTAGATTATTTGCTAGAAGTATGGGATCAGTATAGCGAAGAATGGAAGTCTGGAATTTGCTTTTTTGCTGGTTGTGCGCCATTAGAAGACAGTCTGAATTTCTTAATCCACGGACTTAACGACCCAAATGAAGAAATAAAATTTCAAGCATTGTGTTCCATTTTACAAAGCGCTGAAGAAGAATTAGAAGACTTTGGAAATTTGCCCTCCATTTTAAATCCGTTGCTAATCAAACGATTGATTTCTGAGGTTATGCATTCGAGTCAACAGCATTTGTTGGAGGAAGATTTTCCTGAGGTTTTACCGGAATTAAGAAAAAAATCACAGAATATAAATTAATGTCGAATCACTTGCTCATTTTAGGATTGGTTTGGCCTGAACCCAATTCTTCGGCTGCGGGAAGCCGGATGATCAAGCTCATCGAACTTTTCCTTTTAAATAATTGGAAAATCACATTTGCAAGTGCTGCTCAGAAAAGCGAATTTTCTTATTTGCCCCAAAATGAGAATATTCAAGAGGTAAATATTCAAGTAAATGATTCAGGGTTTGACCAATGGATTTCGGAATTAAATCCTGACGTTGTATTGTTTGATCGATTTATCATGGAAGAGCAGTTTGGCTGGAGAGTAGCTGAATACTGCAAAAATGCATTAAGGATTCTTGACACTGAAGATTTACATTTCCTACGACATGCTAGGCATCAAGCAATTAAAGATGCATTTATTCCAGGTAAAGTTGATCTCCAAAACGACCATGCCAAACGTGAAATTGCGTCAATTTTAAGGTGCGATGTATCCTTGATAATTTCAAGTTATGAATTTGAATT
>CANHIS010000111.1 GCA_947460255.1 Bacteroidota bacterium | reverse complement strand
TATGAGTTTTTCTTCGCTACTTCCAATACAGCACCTACTGCTGGTACTACACCCAGTGGTTCTACGGCTGCTGGGGTGTTAACTACTTCGCTTACGGGTCTAACCCCACAAACCCAATATTTCTTCTGGGTTCGTGCTAATTGTTCTCCATCTGATAAGTCAGGATGGTCAGGACCTACTACGTTTACTACTCCTTGTGCACCTATTACTTCCTTGCCTTGGAGTGAAAGTTTTGAGTCAGTTACAACTGGTACAACAGTGGTAGGTACATCTACAAGTTTACCAAATTGCTGGGTAAGTCAATCTGCGCAATGGAGTTCAACAACTGAAACTACATACAATACTGCTCGTACAGGTACTAGATATATACGTTATGCATGGTCTACTACCAATGCCTTTTTGTGGAGTCCACCATTCCAATTGACAGGAGGCGTATCCTATGACTTCTCATTTTTTGGACAAGGAGATGGTTTTACGGGTTGGAATAATGATATTTATGTCAATTCAACCACCTCTGCAACAGGTGCTACCCAGTTGACACCAACATACACTGCTGCGGGTTCGGGAACAATAGCAATTCAATCTTACGCTAAAGTTACGCGCTCATTTGTTCCGCCAACTACAGGGGTATATTATTTTGCAATACGTGGAAATCAGTCAAGTGGATCTCCATGGTATATGGCTTTTGACGATTTCAGATTGGAGTTAACACCAACATGTACTGAGCCCACGGCATTAACCGCTAATGGAATCACCAATACCTCTGCTAATTTAAATTGGACAGCGGCAACGATTACACCGGGTAATGGATACGATTATTTTGTGTCTACAACAAATACGGCTCCTACGGCTTTAACAACGCCAACAGGTAATGTTAGTGGTACTACAGTAGCTTTGACCGGTTTGAATAGCAATACGCAATATTTCTATTGGGTTCGCGCCAATTGTTCAGTTTCTGATCAATCCGCTTGGACTGCTGGAGGTTCGTTTACGACGCAATTAGTGGTTCCTACGCCTTACAATGAGCCTTTTGCTACAACGACTACGCCAACGGGGTATAGCTTATCTTCTTTCAGTATTGGAATCGGATTAAGTGCTACAAATCCTGGTGGTAACCCTGGTAATTCAGTCAATATCAATTTATGGTCATCAACTACAACAGGAAACTTTTCTACAGTAAATATAGGTCCTGTTTTAGCAGGGCAAGTGTTGACTTTTGATTATAGAAATATTGATTATGGAACGACAGCAACTACATCAACTGGAACAGGTACAATTTTAGTACAAATTTCTACCAATTATGGTGTTAGTTATACAACACTTGAAACCATCAATATTGACTCAAATATTAACTGGAGACCCAAAACCTACAATTTATCTACCTATGTAGGTCAAAATGTAAAAATTCGTTTTCAAGGGACTTGGGCAACAGGGGATTACTATTTTGCAGTTGACAACATCAAAATTGACACCCCATGTTCAGGTGCTCCTTTAGTACCTAACGTGACGCCTGTAGTGCAACGTGTATGTCCTAACTTACCCGTATTGCCATTCACAGCGAATGGGGTAGATACAGGTATCGGAGTTACCTATCAGTGGGAGCAATCTACTAACGGAGGAGCCTCATGGGGCAATGTTGTGGGAGGTTCAGGAGCTACTACTGCTGTGTACACTCCTCCTGTTTTCACAGGTACAACTATTCAATACCGATTGAAATCAACGTGTACTAACACGTCGCAAGATTCTTTCTCGAATACCGTTGAAATCAATAACAACGCGAACCCACTTCCGTTGAATGAACCATTCACCAACTTAAATACGTTGGGTGGTTGGACAGTTACCGGTGGTTTTGCTATTGGTACCGCTCGTGGTGCTACAGGAAACCCTGGAGCGAATGCCTTTACCAACCTTTCTACTTCAAATACTACGGCTACATTGTCTACGGCTAAGTTTGGCCCAGTTCAAACAGGTATGGCAGTATCGTTTGATTTGAAAATATCTAATTTTGCCTCTCCATTTGCACCACCAGCTGCAGGTTGGGGTTCTATTGAAGTGTTGGCAAGTACTGATTGTGGTACAAGTTATACTGCTATTGGTACCATCAGTGATGCGCCTACGGCTTCTTACCGTAATTACAAGTTTAACTTGGGAACTTATGCAGGACAAAATGTAAACATTCGTCTAACTTGTTCTTGGTTAACAGGTAGTTATGATGTTTCTGTTGATAATTTACGCATTGATTTTACAGCTCCAGTTATTGATAGTTTCACTCCAGCTGCTGTATGTTTTAACGAAGGTGGTACGGTAAACTTGACAGGATATTCCTTTACTGGAACTACTGCTGTTACGTTTAACGGTGCTCCAGTAACTTCGTTTACCGTTAACTCAGATACTTCTATGAGCGTTGTGGTACCTTCTGGTGCTACCTCAGGAGTGTTTGCCGCTACCAATGCTTATGGAACAGGTTCAAGTGTTAATTCACTAACCATTACACCCAATCCAACGGTTGGCCCAATCGTAGGTTCAACAAACGCTATTTGTTTATCATCACCGAGTTTAGCTTTGACTAACAATACCGCACAAGGGGTATGGGGATCTTCAAATCCTGCTGTAGCTACAGTTGATGGTGGAAATGTAACGGCCCTAGCTGAAGGTGCTGCAACAATCACGTATACAGTAACTGTAAGCGGTTGTTCCACTACAGCTTCTTACCCTATCAATGTGTACGCTCCTGTTGCAATTACTACGCAACCGACTGGTGTTGCTATCTTGACCGGTACAAACACTTCTTTTAGTGTTGCAGCTACGGGTTCTGGTTTGGCTTATCAGTGGTATGAGTCTACTGATGGTGGATTCAATTTTACCGCTGTTGTAGATGGTGGAGAGTACTCAGGTGCTACTACTGCTACGTTAACATTAACAGCTGTTCCTAGTGCATTTAACAATAACCGTTACTACTGTCAAGTTACTGGAACGGCTCCATGTACTTCTTTGGATTCGAATACAGTTATCTTAAATGTAGGTGATACGGCTATTACTACACAGCCTGCTAACGTTACTCTTTGTGAATCAGGAGAAGCAACGTTCAGTGTTGTTGCTACCGGTACAGGGTTGACCTATCAGTGGTATCAAAATGATGGAATTGAAGAGCTTCCATTAGAAAATGGAGGAGATATCAGTGGCGCTACATCAGATACCTTAGTAATTCAAAATGCGGATAACACTCGTACTAATTATACGTATTATGTCTTGGTAAATGGTGGAAACATTGTTCCTTCTAATACGGTTACGTTATTAATTAATACTGGCGTATCTGTATCAACGCAACCCACTGACGTGACAGTTTGTCGTACTACAGGTAATGCTGTATTTACTGCGGTAGCTGCTGGTTCAGTGTCTTCTGTACAATGGCAAGTTTCTGCCAATGGTACAACAGGATGGACCAATGTAAGCGGTGGTACCTATGATTCTATCACTGGAACGACTACTTTGACTATTCCTGTTACGGGTTCTTCAACGGTAGGTACAACTTTCTATCGTGTTTTAGTCAATGTTGCTGCTCCTTGTACGGCAGTGACTTCTTCTGTAGCCTCGTTAACCATTCAACAGCCTACAATCACAGTTACTCCTGGAAGTGCTACCTATTGTGTACCCGGTTCTGCCGTATCGTTAACGGCTAATGGGGCAGTAACTTATGCATGGTCTCCTGCAGCTGGATTATCTGCAACTACAGGGGCAACTGTATTGGCGAGTCCTTCCACAACTACGGTATATACTGTGGTAGGAACCGATGCTTTAGGTTGTACTAATTCGACTACAGTAACGGTAACTGTTTCTAATACGGTAACCGCTTCAGCGAATGCTTCTGCATTAGGCGTGTGTCCTTCGACTGCGGTTAATCTTACTGCGAATGGAGTATCATCGTTCACACCAGCCAATATTGGAAGCTATGTATTTGCAAATACAACAGCAACTTATGCAACTATTGTTGGACAACCAGGAACTAGTGCAGTGACTTTGTCAAGTATGGATGATTCAATTTCTGCGACTCAAACCATTCCGTTTACATTCAATTTTGGAGGTACAGATTTTACTTCATATAAAATCAACTCCAACGGTTGGGTGAGCTTAGGGAGTGCTTCAACCAATACGTCTAACTATTCTGCATTGAACGGTTCAGAAAACAATGTAATTTCTGTTTTCAACCGCGATTTGAATGGTAATAATACTACTGCAACATCCTATTACACCCAAGTAACAGGTACGGCTCCAAACCGTATTTTGAAAATAGAGTGGGTAAATGTTCGTAGTTGGTCAGGTACAGTTAATCCAGCAACCGCTAATTTCCAATTGTGGTTTTATGAAGGTAGCAATATCGTTGAAATGCGATACGGTGCTTTCACTACTTCTTCAGGAAGAACAGCTGGAGGAACTGTTCAAGTTGGTTTACGTGGGGCAAGTAATGCTTCTGTCAACGTTCGTTCTTTGAATAATATTGGTGCTTGGTCTTCACCAACTGTGGGAACGGCAGCAATTTCAACTTGTGCTGTGGGAACTTTTGCGGCACCATTATTACCTGATAATGGACGTTTGTATCGTTTTACACCTAGTAACTTACCAACTTATGCTTATGCATGGACCTCAAATCCTCCAGGATTTACGTCTTCATTGCAAAACCCAACGGTTAACCCAACGGTTTCTACTACGTATAACGTAACGGTAACCTCGGGAACAGGATGTTCAAGTACGGCTTCAGTTACAGTGAATATTGTAGCTGATGCAATCATCACTACGCAACCTGTGGCTCCTGCTCCATTGTGCCAAGGAGGAAACTTCTCGATGAGTGTAGCGGCTACAGGTCCTGGTTTGACCTATCAATGGCGTTTGAACGGAAATAACATCTCAGGTGCTACTGCTGCTACGTATTCTGTAACGGGTGCTTTACCAGCACAATCGGGTACCTACGACGTAGTAGTGACCCCAGCTTGTGGAAATGTGGCAATCAGTGATCCAGTAACGGTAACTGTTAATCCAACGCCTACGGTTACCGCACCAGCTACTCAAACCTATTGTATTAATGCTACGACATTACCTATTGTATTGTCTGGCTCTCCTTCTGGTGTTACTTATGAAGTTTCAGGAGGTACTAGTATAGGATTAGCAAATCAATCGGATGTAACTGAGATTCCATCTTTCACAACTACTGCCTCAGGTGTTGCTACAATTACAATTCTACCTAAAGCTAATGGCTGTATTGGAACTCCAGTTAACTTCACCATTGTAGTTAATGCGCTTCCATCTGCTCCAGTAATGGGAGGTTCGACTTCTCCAATTTGTGAGAATTCACCAGTGAATTTAACGGCAACATCTACTGCATTAGGGTATGCTATGAACACCAACAGTAATGTTGCTTTTGTTGACATTAGTACTACAGGTACAGCAGTTACTTCAGTTGCTGATGATTCAGAACATAATGTAACGATTCCTTCTTTCACCTACTTCGGAACTACCTACACCACTGCTCGTATTGGAAACAATGGAGTAATGGTTTTAGGATCTACAGCAGGTGATATATACTGGGTGAATTCTCCACTACCGCAAGGGGGTACTACTTCTGCTACCACAGGTCTAGGTAATGCAGGTGCTGCAGCACTATGTCCATGGTGGGATGATTTAACCCCTGGTACTGGCGCTAGTATTCGTACGCAAACTGTAGGTAACTTGTATATTGTACAGTGGACAAATGAAGATAGCTTTAGTGCTACGGGTTCGGGAACCATTACCTTCCAGATTCAATTAGATACTGTAACAGGTCAGATTCACTTTGTGTATAGCGATGTATTATTCTCTGGAACGGATACAGTAAATGACCGAGGTGCTTCTGCAACTATTGGTTTGAACTACAATGCTACAGCAGCCTTACAGTATTCTCACAATACGGCTAGTTTGAACAATGGTCAGAGTATTACTTTTACTCCGTTTGCCTTAGCCTACTCTTGGACAGGTCCTAATGGATTTACATCAAACCTACAAAATCCAACAATTGCTTCTGCAACAACAGCGGCTTCTGGAACGTATACGGTGACTGTAACCAACACCACAACCGGTTGTTCTATTTCTGGAAACCGTACAATCAGTGTGTTACCAAATGTTACCTATTATCAAGATGCTGATGGTGACGGTTTTGGTAATGTAGCAGTGACAAGTATCTCTTGTACTGGTGCACCTGTAGGATTTGTTTCCAACAATACAGATTGTAACGATGCCAATGCAGCAGTATTTGTTAATGGTACATACTATGTAGATGCTGACGGTGATGGCTTCGGTTCTTCAACGGCTTCAGCTACTACAATCTGTGTGGCTAATACTTCTATTGCGCCAGCTGGTTTCTCTTTAAATAATGGAGATTGTGATGATACTCGTGCAAACGTTCGTCCAGGCGCTATTGATGTATGTTACGATGGTTTGGACAACGACTGTAATGGTAACATCGATAATGTCGGCTTACCTGGAGGTTGTACCCCAATTGTAAGTACAATTCCTTCTGCCACTTGTGGTACTGAAGTAGCTTACGGAGGTATCGTGTATTCAAGCTGGGTAACCGGTGCTCAAGGCTACCGTTTCCGTGTGACGGAAGTGAACCCTGCTGATGATTCTGAAATCCCAGGTACACAAGTGATTGTGGATATGGTATTGCGTAATTTATACTTACATAACTTGTCCAACTACAAGTATAATGCGAAGTTTAAAGTAGAAGTGGCAGTGCGTTTTAACAACGTATGGCAGCCGAACTACAGTGCGCCTTGTTTCTTGTTGACACCAACACCAGTGAGTACTATGATTGGTTGTGGTACACAAATCACAGGAATCAATACACAAATCTTCAGTACAATAGTACAAAGAAGCAACGGTTATCGTTACCGCGTACAGCGTTTAGACAATGCGTTACAGCCTGTTGGACCTGTTCAGGAAATCATTTCAGGTATTCGTAACTTTACGTTTGCAGCTATAACCGATTTCCGTTACGATGCGAATTACAATGTGTCGTGTGCCGTTCGTAACACCGATGGTTCGTTCTTGCCGTACGGTCCAAGTTGTACTATTCAGGCACCGAAACATCCTACGACGCAAGTTCGTGGTACACAGTGTAACGATTATGCGGTAACGAGCTATAGCGAGCGTATCTTCGCTGATGCGGTTCAGTTTGCATCGCAGTACCGTTTCCGTTTGTTCAATGAAGTACAGGTTTATGACTTCCAAGTTGACCGTGCATTGAATAACTTCCGTTTGAGTGATTTCCCTGGATTAGTTCCTGGAGAAACCTACTCTGTACAAGTAGCGGTACGTATGCCAAATCAGCTTGATTTCGGTCCATATAGTAAAACATGTACAGTAGTAATCCCAACGATTGCACGTACGATTGAAGATACAGCAGTAAGTGTAGTTGCCTTCGACGCACAGGTTTATCCTAACCCATTCGCAGAGCAGTTCTACTTCAAAGTAGCTACCGCTAGCCAAGAGTCGTTCATGATTCAAGTGTATGACATGATGGGTCGCGCGATCGAAACACGTACGGTTAACGCCGACGCTATCGAAAGCACCGAAGTAGGAGCTAACTATCCTACGGGTGTGTACAATGTGATTTTAACCCAAGGAACTAATGTGAAAACACTTCGCGTGGTGAAACGTTAATTCTTAAGATTACATTTATAAATTAGGCCGCTCAATGAGTGGCCTTTTTTATTTGTGCTTTTAGTGACTTGTAGCCCCCTAACCCCCAAAGAGAGGATTGATTTTAGCAATTAGCTGTCAGCAATTAATAATTATTGCACAGCAATTAGTTTCAACAAATCTGAGAACAAGTCTTTCCTCTTGCTACTTTTCTTTACGCTGATTAATATTAACTGTAGACTGCTAACAGAATACATGAATAAACGCATATTTTTTTGCATTTTTCGCAAGAAATAAAAGCGGTTGTGTGATTTCAACGCACATAAAAATTGGAATTTATCAACACGAAAACGTTTTCGGTTACTAGGTACATTTTTTTTCCCTAACTAAAATTGTAATTTTAAATTTCAGAAAAAAGACACCCTATAAATTGATGTTTTATGAAAAAAGAATTACGCTTGAAAAGAGTATGGGCATGTTTTATCATGCTTTTAATGACCAAGCTGCTCCTGGCACAACCCGGGGGGTATGCATGGGATCGTTTTGGGATGGGTAATGTAGTGCTAACAAATAATAGTCCAGTAAGTGGAATATTATCCAACACCACACAAGCTACTACAACCAACAATTATTATTTGGTACAATGGGATAGCTATGCCAACAAATGGTCAAGCACAACAACGCCATACAACCAAGTTTTTACTTTGAATTGGGGAGGAGGAAGTTTTAATGGCCCCAATGGAGTTTTTAATACCGCTCCAACTTCGGGACGGCATTATACATTACAAATCCGTGGACTTTCCTATTCTAGCCGTCAAGGGGTAATCATGGAGACCAATAATGCGCCGCAGTCTTTTCATCCAACAGCTTCTACAGCGGTCAGTAATCCAGGTATTGTTTGTTCAGGAGCTTCTGTAACAATTAATGTAACTTTAGCAGCTGCAAAGTCTTTGCAAGAGCGTGTTTTTATTCGTTACAGTAGTACCTCTAACTTTGCGTCTTCTAAAGTAGTCGAAGCTACGGGTTCGGGTACGACATGGTCTACAGCAAGCGCCACTATTCCGGGGGCTGATAACGTATCAGGAACCATTTTTTATTATGCCTACACGACCACAGTAGCGGCAACCGATACTTCCGATCACGACTTGATAACCTTACGTTTGGCCAATAATGGCGGTAGTAACTATTCGTATACCATAGCGCCAAACCCTGGTTTTGTGAATCTACAATTCCCAGGCAGTGCAACCATTTGCCAAGGCAGTAATTTTGATTCTTTTGGACAAATTTTTGTTTCTGGACGTACTGAAGCCCTAGGGGCAGGGTCAGGAATTGTAGCTGAAGTAGGGTACAGCACTGCCAATACCAATCCAAATACGTGGACCAATTGGGTCGCAGCTTCATATATTGGGCAAGGCGGATTAGGTAATAACAACGATGAATACAGAGCTACTTTTGGCGCGGCTTTAGCGCCAGGAACCTATTATTATGCCTTCCGATACCAAATCAACGGCTGTACCTTTTTCTACGGAGGTTTTAATGCTGGAGGTGGAGGAACGTGGAATGGAACCAGTAACAATAGTGGTGTATTGACTATTACTCCTAGTACAACCTATTACCAAGATGCCGATGGGGATGGGTTTGGAAATCCTTCAGTAGCGCAAGCTACCTGTAGTATGCCTGTTGGATTTGTGGTCAATAATTTAGATTGTAATGACAGCCAATTACGCTATGCCGATAATGATGGTGACGGTTTTGGATCGACAACGTTTGTAGCCTGTGGAGGTGTATTAAACAACACCGATTGTGATGACAATCAATTGCGTTATGCCGATAATGATGCGGACGGATTTGGTTCAACGACATTTGTCGCTTGTGGTGGAGTTTTAAATAACACCGATTGCAATGATACCCAATTACGCTATTCCGATAATGACGCGGACGGTTTTGGATCCTCAACGTTAGTTGCTTGTGGCGGAGTTTTGAATAATTCGGACTGTAATGATGCATTGTTGACTTATGTAGATACCGATGGAGATGGTTTCGGAACGGCTACACCCGCTGCTTGTGGTGCTACCAATACAACAGACTGTAATGATGCCAATCCAGCTGTGTTTGTAAATGGTACTTACTATGTAGATGCTGACGGAGATGGCTTCGGTTCGTCAACGGCTTCTGCTACTACAATCTGTGTGGCCAATGCTTCTGTAGCGCCTTCAGGATTCTCTTTAAATAATCAAGATTGTGACGATGCGCGTTCAAATATTCGTCCAGGAGCAATAGATGTATGTTATGATGGCTTAGACAACGACTGTAACGGTAATACTGATAATGTTGGATTACCCGGAGGATGTGCGCCACTTGTTAGTTCGATTCCAACAGCCACTTGTGGAACAACTGTTGCTTATGGTGGTATTGTATATTCAAGTTTAGTTTCGGGAGCTCAAGGGTATCGTTATCGTGTTACCGAGGTGAATCCTGCGAATGATAGTGAAATTCCGGGCACGCAAGTTACTGTTGATATGGTATTGCGTAATTTGTATTTGCACAATTTGTCTAATTACAAGTATAATGCTAAATATAAAGTGGAGATTGCTGTTCGTTTTAATAATGTTTGGCAACCCAATTTCAGTGCTCCCTGTTTCTTGTTTACTCCTGTAGCTATCAGTAATATGTTAAGTTGTGGGTCACAAATCACAGGAATAAATACGCAAGTTTTTAGTTCGATTGTTCCTCGTAGCACAGGCTACCGTTATCGCATTCAGCGTCTGGATAATGCGTTGCAACCGGTAGGTTTGGCTCAAGAAGTTACTTCAGGGTTGCGTAATTTTACGTTTGCTGCTGTCACTGATTTCCGCTACGATGCCAACTACAATGTATCGTGTGCGGTGCGCAATACCGATGGTACCTTCTTGCCTTACGGTCCAAGCTGTACCATTCAGGCGCCGAAACATCCTACGACGCAAATGCGTGGCACACAGTGCAATGACTATGCTGTAGTGAGTTTTAGTGAGCGTTTGTTTGCCGATGCTATTCAGTCAGCGGCACAATACCGCTTCCGTTTGTTTAATGAAGCGCAAGCCTATGACTTCGCCATTGACCGTCCGTTGAATAGTTTCCGTTTGAGTGACTTTATTGGTTTGATTTCAGGTGAAAATTATTCGGTACAAGTAGCGGTACGTATGCCAAATCAGCTTGATTTCGGTCCATATAGCAAAACATGTACATTGGTTGTTCCTTCTTTAGCTCGTACGATTGAAGATACAGCAGTAAGTGCTGTTGCCTTCGACGCACAGGTTTATCCTAATCCAT
>CANHIS010000110.1 GCA_947460255.1 Bacteroidota bacterium | reverse complement strand
TGTCTCTAATTGCTCTCCGTCAACTTATTCATGGAATGAGGATGAAAGAGGAACAGGAATAGGCACCTTCGATGCACAGTTCGATTTAATCTCTTCTAATCCATCTATTGGTCTAAGAAATAGATTCATTAATCTTACTCGAGGAATTGAGGCACGTGTAACGAACACTAGTGTCGTATACAATTTTTCAACCGATGGATCAGAATTTAACAATGTTAAGTATGGAATTTTTACTGAACATGGAAATGCAGATTTGATTAAAGATAATGATTTTATTTCTTTAAATCCAGATGGATCAGGTGGTCCAGAAGTACCCCAAAGTTATTCCGTTTATTTGCATAATTACCGATATGCGGAAGTTCAATTTAATTCCTTTAATGGCACAGCAAATCAGTTGCCTGAAGAATGGGGGCTGGTTACTCAACAGTTAAATGGAAATTCCTCTGGTATAGTTTCACGAAATGACTTTAACAAACTTGGTCGTGGATTGCAGCCGCAGAGAGATAATACTGCGCTCAAAATAAGTTGTAATGAATTTGATGACAATTACCTCGACTGGCATGTAAATCCAATAACATTTGGAGATTTTGCTAATCAAGGAGTAGGTTGCGGGCCAAATGATTATCGCCCAGGTAATCTGTTCTTAGATCTAAATCAATTTCATATACGTTCTCAACAGGTTATCGGTCAAAATGGACCAACCTTACCCAAATGGTATTACTACTCTAGGGGCAATAGCCCTAATGATATCGAAATCCCGTTATTCGACAATCCAACTATTTTAGGGACATATGAAAGTTGCATTAATTCAGGCTTTTTACCTAATCCTTGCCCCAATGGTACAGGTGCAAGGATGTCGAACAACCTGCAAGCAATTCGTTTAGGCATAGAAAGTGAAATAGATTTTCTAGAAAGTAGTATTGTTTTGCTAGAAGATTCATTAGACAATCAACAAACCGACTCCTTATTGGCTATTATTGTTGACACAAGTGCAAGTATAACTGATGTGCATGCAAAACTTTACAATAGTTCGCCATTATCTGACACAGTAATGATTTCGTTTTTAAAAAGGGATAGTATTTCAAATGTTCAGTTGATATCATTATTGAGTTTTAATTTGCCTGGTTCCATGCGATTAATGGATTCATTATACTCTTATTCATTAACGCACACAATTGATTCAATTGCATGGGACACAATCCAAAAGTTACAAGCGTTCAATCCAAATATAGAATCCATTAAACAAATAGAAAGAAACATTGAGTTTTATAAAGGAGAATGGAAAAGAGTCGTAGGAAAAACTGAAAAGGCATTAATTGATGAAATGAAATTAGATGATTTGATTTCATTTTATAAAGACACCTTAGGTTTAGGTTATGAAAAAGAAACTTTTGGAGCCTATTTAGCTTCGGGCGATTTCTCAACTGCTAGAAATTGGCTACAAAATAACCTTCCTCAAAACAATTCCAATGACTCAGCCTTTGTAACTTATCATAGCCTTCATTTGGACTTGATGGAAGATTCTATTTCTTGGCTTCAACTAAATGGATCACAATTAAGTCAAGTTAAACTCTTGGGTTTAAAATCGTCTGAAATTCAGCGCCTTGCGCTTGCAGTGTTAGCTCTCAGAGGTGACACCATACTAAACGAATTGCCTGAATTTTCAAATTCTCCAATATCTAGAATTTCTGGAGAATCAAAAAGCTCTAATAACATTAATCATAGCAATAACAAAAGCTTAAGCGTTTATCCCAACCCATCGGATGGTTTGTTTATTATTCGGTTAACCAATGAAATTGAAGTCTTAAACATAAGTGTTGTGGATGTTACAGGCAGAAATGTTTTTCAATATAACTATAGGGAAACACTGCAAGAAAAATCAATCAATCTCTCTCATCTTTCAAACGGAGTGTATTATGTAAATTGCACCTCAAATGGCCAATACATTGGCAGTGCACCCATTGTAATTTACAAATAGAGATGAGAATTTTAATCTTTTTATTTAGCATTTTGTTTTGTTTCGAAATAACAGCTCAGCCTATTCAAACTTTTATTAGATCATATGCTGATTCATCAAACTGGTCTGCTGTCGGGAATAACGCTATAGAATTGAACGGAGATTTTATTACTGCTAGTCGAGGTCAGGGGTTAACTGCAAATTCAAACTACACTATGTTAACTAAGATTGATCAAGAGGGTGAGTTAATCAACAGGCTGTTCACACATAGGCTTTATGAGAATTATTGTTTTGGCGGAATTGGTGTTGAGACAACAAACAATAATGATGTTTACACATTTGTTGGTCAAAGGTCTATGAATAATACTTTGAATGTAAACATTATCATTACAAAGTACACAACGGATTTTGATACTATTTGGAATCTCACAAGTGCAAATAGCACTTGGTATGATTTACCATTGCATTTTAAAATCATTCAAAATTTAATTTATGTAGTAGGTATGAGTCCTATTGAAGACTCTAATCCGACCGAGAATAGTGGGATAATTCTTGTCGCAGATACCTCAGGCAACCAAATCAATTTTAACAATTTCAACATAGATAGCGTTTCTCATGGATTTTATTCAATCGCTAAAGGGGAAACAAATAGTATTTTCCTTGGAGGAGGTAGAAATGACTCATTGTACTATGGTCTTGTTGTGAAAGTAGATTTATTGGGGAATCTAATTTGGCATCGTTGGTACCCAGAACTTTGGGGCGCGAGCATAAATGAATTGTTAGAGAATTCATTTTTACTTACTAGTTGGACCCCAGATGGCATAGGTAGTATTTTGACTAAGATTGATTCAAATGGCGATATTATTTGGCAGCAAACATATTTAAATGGAACAGGTCTCACGCTCTATAAATCTATCCAAACTTCTGATTTCGGTATTGTAAGCGTGGGACTTACTGATGTAACGTTACAAAATGGGAATGATGCCTATATACAGAAAGTAGATTTTGAAGGTAATTTACTTTGGCAAAAGTCATTCAATGGAATTGGCTCTGGTGTGGATTTTTTCTCGAATGTGATTGAAACCTCCGATGGTGGCTTATTAATCAATGGTTCAACGAATGAAGGATTTTCTGGTGGTCAAAACCTCTGGCTAGTAAAGCTCGATAGTATGGGCTGCTTGGAGCCCGATTGTTGGGTAGGTGTAGAACAAGCAGATGCCAACACACTTGGCGTGGCAGTTTACCCTAATCCAGCAACCGATTGGCTTTATTTAAAATACGACAACACCCACAAAATCACCCTCGAAATCTTTAATCTCAGTGGCCAAAAGGTTCTTCAACACCAGCATATGGCACCCAAAGAAGGTATTGAAATTTCTCATCTTCCAGCAGGACTTTATTTGTTAAGGTTTGTTGATGAGTTGGGGAATGTGGCGACGGAGAAGTTGGTAGTGGAGTGATGAGAAATCTTTCAAGCATTCAAAACAATGCGCTTTCCACACGCTTGTTGATTGGCGATACAATTTACCATCCCGACCCTTCATCTTTGGGTAATGCTCGCCTAGCAGCTCCATCAAGTACTTCTGCTGCTAAATTAAGAGAGACTGCTTTTGTTAAATTAATGCCTAACCCCAATGGAGGCATTTTTCAAGTACAAATTCTGGATGGATTGCATGGAGCTTTCCATTGGGAAATAGTTGATTTAACAGGACGAGTAGTCTTTCAAGGACGTGCAAATCAAAACATGTTTACCATTCAGGCTTCCCATTTGAGCAAAGGAATTTATTTGTTAAAAATGCGTTCTGCCAATGGAACTCAGTATAAAGTAGAATGCGTTGTAATTCAATAAAATGAGGATTTTCTTTCTTTTAATCAGTCTGTTTTTATCGGAGGTAATTTTTGCCCAAAACACCTTTAATCGCACCTATGTAGATTCCTCAAATTGGGCAGCTTCGGGAGGCAATGCGATTGAATTGAACGGAGAATTTATTACTGCAAGTAGAGGTCAAGGGCTAACCTTAAATTCAAATTATACCATGTTAACCAAGGTTAATCAAAATGGCGAACTAATCAAAAGGCTTTTTACACACAGACCCTTTGAGAAAGAGTGCTGGGGTGGCATTGGAGTAGAAACAACAAGTAATAATGATGTTTATACTTATGTTGGTGAAAGGTTGATAAGCAACTCTACAAAATTCAATATAAATATAACCAAGTATACTACTGATTTTGATACTGTATGGAATTTGAAAAATGCTGATAGCTCATCAATTGATTTGCCGTTAAGTTCAAAAGCAATTAATAACCTAATATATGTTGCTGGTTTGAGGGGTGTTGAAAATTCTAATCCGCAAGCTGAGAATGGAATACTGCTTGTTGCAGATACATCTGGTAATCAAGTGAATTTTAATCAATATAATTTAGAAAACACATCACATAGATTATTTTCTATTGCAAAAGGGGAGGCAAATAAAGTTCTTTTAGGCGGAAGTAGAAGTGACTCATTGTACTATGGCTTGGTTTTAAAAACAGATTCTTTAGGCAACCTGATTTGGCACCGTTGGTATCCAGAGCTTTGGGGGGTAAATATTAGTGAATATTTAGATTCAACTTATTTGTTAACTAGTTGGACGCCAAATGGTATTGGTAGTATTATAACCAAGATTGATTCAAATGGAGATGTTATTTGGCAGCGAACATATTTGTATGGGACAGGTCTCACACTTTATAAATCCATCAAAACTCTTGATGGAGGAATTGTCAGTGTTGGACTAGCAAATGTAGCAACTCAAAATTTTGATGATGCGTATATTCAGAAAGTAGACGCACAAGGAAATTTAATTTGGCAAAACTCATTTAATGGAATTGGCTCAAGAGTAGATTTTTTCGAAAATGTTATTGAGACATATGATGGAGGGTTGCTTGTTAATGGTTCAACAAACGAGGGCACTGCCGGAGGTCAAAACCTCTGGTTAGTGAAGCTCGATAGCATGGGCTGTTTAGAGCCCGATTGTTGGGTAGGTGTTGAACAAGCAGATGCCAACACGCTTGGTGTGGCAGTTTACCCTAATCCAGCAACCGATTGGCTGAATTTAAAATACGACAATACACGCAAGATTACTCTAGAAATCTTTAACCTCAGCGGCCAAACAGTGCTTCAACACCAGCATATGGCACCCAAAGAAAGCATCGAGATTTCTCATCTTCCAGCAGGACTTTATTTGTTAAGGTTTGTTGATGAGTTTGGGAATATGGCGACGGAGAAGTTGGTAGTGGAGTGAGTCGTTGCGCGCTTCGAGTGTGTAACGTATTGATTTAAAGTATTAAGTCCTGAGTCTTTAGTCTTGAGTAGAAAAGTATAAAGGGAAAAGGAGAAAGGGAAAAGTAGAAAGGGAATTACGATTCCAATCAGCCGCGGACTTTAATCCGTGGGAAATTCTAGCATAAGAGATTTTTGGTGAGCCGAATTTGCACCTGCTTTTTTAGATATTGAAATCACCTAGCAGCTTTTGCGTACGGAAAACACAAAAAGATTTTTCGTACGCAGAATGTGCATATGGAAAACACAAAAAGATAATTCATACGCAGATTTTGCGTGTGGAAACGACAAAAGTATTTTGCATACGCAGATTGGGTTGTGTTAGGCGTACAACGTATTACGTATTGAGTAGAAAGTAGAAAGGGGAAAGTATAAAGGAAATACGATTCCCAATAGGCATCCTCGCAGCCGCGGACTTTAGTCCGTGGAAATAAGGTTAATTTGGAGGGAATGTGGGTACAACGTGTTTAGTCTTAAGTACTGAGTCTTTAGTCTTGAGTAGAAAGTAGAAAGTTGAAAGTAAAAAGGAATTGCAAGGCCCAATTAGCTTCCTCGCAGCCGCGGACTTTAGTCTTTGGAAATAAGGTTAATTGTGAGGGAATGTGGGTACAACGTGTTTAGTTTTAAGTACTCAGTCTTGAGTCTTAAGTACTAAGTCTTAAGTAGAAAGGTGATTTATTACGAACGACTCATGACTACAGACTAGGTACTACAGACTAAATACTCTGGACTAAAGACTAAGTACTCAAGACTAATCCTCCTGAAACTGCAACTCATACAGCTTCCTGTATTTCCCGTTTTGGGCGAGAAGCTCTTGGTGGCTGCCCGATTCGATAATGTTTCCTTGGTCCATCACGAGGATTAAATCGGCTTTTTGGATCGTTGCCAAGCGGTGCGCAATGATGATCGAGGTTCTGTTTTTTGTCACCCGTTCGGTGGCGAGGCGGATCAATTCTTCCGTTTCTGTGTCTACCGATGAAGTGGCTTCGTCGAGCACCAAGATGGCAGGATTGTAAAGGAATGCACGAATGAATGCAATCAGTTGGCGCTGACCAGCACTGAGCATCGCGCCGCGCTCCATCACGTTGTAATCGTATCCGCCGGGAAGGCGATGAATAAACTCATCTGCACCGATCTCTCTGGCTGCCGCTTCTATGTCGGCACGTGAAACATCCGGATTGTTGAGGCTGATGTTGTTCGCAATACTGTCGGAAAACAAGAAGACATCCTGCAAGACCACTGCAATATTTTCACGCAGGAATTTGGATGGATACTCTCGTAAATCGTGACCATCTACGCGAATACTGCCTTTTTGATACTCGTAAAAACGGTTGATCAAATTGATGATCGTGGTTTTTCCTGATCCAGTTGCGCCCACAATAGCTACGGTGGTTCCGGGTTTGGCTTCGAAACTCAAATCTTTCAAGATCCAGTTTTCATCTTGGTAGGCCATCCAAACATTTTCGAACTTGATGGCTCCATTGATTTCTTTCGGAACATACGTGCCAGTGTCGGCAATGTGTTCTTGTTCATCGAGCAACTTGAACACCCTTTCGGAACTCACCATGCCCATTTGTAGGGTGTTGAAACGATCGGCGAGGGTTCTAATCGGACGAAACATCATGTTCACGTACAAGGTGAACGCAACCAAATTACCTGCGGTGAAGGTTCCATCAATCACGCCACGCGCGCCGAGCCAAATGAGCAAACCAATCGAAACGGCCGATAAAATCTCAACAATCGGCAAGAAAACTGAATAGTGCCAAACCGAACGAATGTGCGCATCAGCATGTTCTTTGTTGATTTCCTTGAACTTTTTGAGTTCGGCTTCTTCTTGGTTGAAAATCTGCACGATATTCATTCCAGTGATATGCTCCTGCACAAATGTGTTGATTCGAGCTACTTGCGTTCGAACATCCTGAAAGGCCGATTTGATGCCGTTTTTAAAGATGTTTGTGGCAACCAGCAACAACGGAATTGTGGAAATCGAAATCAATGTTAAGCGCCAATCTGTAATGAACATAACCGCCAAAACAACAGTGAGTTGGAGGATGTCGCCAAACACAATCACCACGCCTTCTGTAAAAATGGATGCAATTGTTTCGATGTCGCTCACCACACGGGTAACGAGCATTCCGATAGGATTTTTATCGAAATATTGTGTCTTCAAATTGAGTACGTGGTTGTAAACGCGGGTGCGTAAATCGCGAATCACCGATTGACCTAACAAGCTGGTAATGTATGAACTGATAAATTGTCCGCAGGCCTCAATAACCAAAATACCCACCATGATTAAGGTCATGTAGAGAAGCATCTTCCCATCGGGATGCAAAATGTAATTGTCGATCGTGTATTGAATCAACAGCGGCCTGAGCGGCGACACACAAGCAAGAAAAATTGTGAGGCCAACAGAGCTCCACAGCAGTTTGCGGTGAGGTTTTACGGTTTTTAAAACCCTTTTGAGCAAACTAAAATCAAATGCATTTCCCGAAACAGCCATCGGCGGCAAAGGTAGGAGAATCCAAACAAGTAGGGGTGAAGCTTACTTTGGTAAATATCTTTTTTCGAAAGGCCACGTTCGTGGGATGGTATTTCGGGATTAAGTGCCCTGTTTTTCAAATGGATATTCTACCCGTGTGAGGAATAATCCACAAGCAGGCACGCTAGATCCAGCGTTTGATCTGTTGCCCGATTGGATGATTTGAGGCAAAGCCGAGGCTGAAATTTTGTGGTTGCCCACATCGAGCAAGGTGCCCACAATAGCCCGAACCATATTTCTTAAGAAACGGTCGGCGGTGATGGTGAAAATCAACAAATCGCCTTTCAATTCCCATTGAGCATGAGAAATCGTGCAGATGTCGGTAAATACTTGGGTATTAGATTTCGAAAAGGCTGAAAAGTCTTGCTTCCCAAGTAAATGTTGCGCTGCTTGGTTCATCTTTTCTATATCGAGCGCTCCGTAGATATAGTGTGCTTGGTTTTCCAAGAAAGGATTTCGGCGGCGCATGATACGGTATTCGTAGGTACGACTAGTTGCACTGAAACGGGCATGCAAATCATCCCCGACAGGGAAAATATCGAATACGCAGATGCCTTTGAGACGCATCGAATCGAACTTTTTCAAGACCGATTGCAGATCTGCAATTTCAGTTTCTAATTCGAAATGTGCATAGAATTGCTCTGCATGTACGCCGGTATCGGTGCGTCCGCAGCCTATGGTTTCGACGGTCTGATGGAAAATTCTCGACAAGGCTTGATCGAGCGTTTCCTGAACCGTGGTGGCATTGGGCTGAATCTGCCAGCCGTGGTAAGGCGTGCCGTTGTATTGCAGATGAATAAAATACCGCATGGGGCAAAGGTAAACCTAAATTAACCACTGCCTTATATTTGTCTATTGAAACCACGAATGGAAACCTTCAATAACACCGCTGCTATTGTTGCCGATTCGCCTGCTGCATGGCGGAAATGGCTCGAAGAAAATCACCTGTCGAAAGAAAATATATGGTTGATTATTTTCAAGAAATCTTCAGGAATACCGACCGTCACTTACAAAGAATCGGTTGATGAAGCCCTTTGTTTTGGTTGGATCGACTCGAAAGGTGTGAAGCGCGATGAATCTAGTTACTACCAGTTTTACTCGAAACGAAAGCCGAAGTCGAATTGGAGTGGTGTAAACAAAGCCAAGGTGGATGTTTTAATTGCAGAAGGGAAAATGCGACCTGCAGGTTTGGAAACGATCGAATTGGCCAAACGAACAGGCACTTGGACTGCCCTCGATTCTGCAACCCAACTCGAAATTCCGACAGATCTTTTGGAAGCACTTCGTTTGTATGCTGATGCCGAACGAAATTTTGAAGCTTTCCCGAAATCAACCAAAAGAGCAATTCTGGAGTGGATTTCTGCTGCAAAACAATCTGCAACGCGACAAAAACGCGTCGAAGAAACTGCTAAACTTGCACAGCAAAATATTCGGGCCAATCAATACACGCCGAAAAATATTACAAAACCATGATGTTCGAACTTCCATCACTCATTGTATTTATGCTCGTTGTAGTTGCAGCTGGTGTGTTTTTCATTCAAGCAGCTCCGCAACATAAGCAATGGGTAACTCGGGTTTTAGGCTTTCTTATTCTTGCGCAATCGGGAGCAGCATTTTCGGGATTTTACCTCGATTCGCAATTGATGCCGCCACGTTTTGCCTTAGCCATTTTGCCTTCATTGATCATCATTGTTGGTTTGTTCACTTTTAAAAAGGGCAAGGAATTTCTCGACGCCCTCGATTTGCGTTTTTTGCTGATGATTCACTTTCTCCGCATTCCAGTTGAGTGGTGCTTGTACGATCTATACCAGCAAGCGATGATTCCAGAAATAATGACTTTTGAAGGTAGGAATTTTGACATCCTGATTGGAATCTCTGCCATCCTAATCTACTTAATCACCTACACTTTTAAGCGTTACAACCGTGCCTTGTTGATTGTTTGGAATGTAATCGGAATGATTTTCCTTCTCAATATTGTAGTTCACGCAATTCTATCGGTGCAGTCGCCTATCCAACAATTTGGTTTCGACCAGCCCAACCGTGCAGTGCTCGAATATCCTTTCGTGTTGCTTCCCGCAGTCGTGGTTCCTCTTGTAATGTTGAGCCATCTGGCATCGCTCAGGAAGTTGATCTTAAATGCTGGTTAAACCAACACGCTTTTATATCCCCCGTACGGGGAAACAGCCAGTAAACTCCAAATTAAAGGGTGTTGAAATTAGATCGAATGTAAGATCCAACGTGAAGCCAGCTACAAATCTCTCAATATAGGCTTTGTTGCTTATGCTGAGCTAAAATGGTGTTATTTGTAGTGCTTCGAAATAAGATTATTTTCGTTGGAACTTTTACACAATGCATTACGTTTGCAATCGTTAATCCTCTCAAACTGTAACATCAAATGAATTGGTACGAAATTGTTATTGAAATGCTGAAATACATTGTCCCACTTGTGGTTGTATTTGCATTTATCTACTTCATTCTTAATAATTATCTCGAGGAGAACTTTAAACTTCGATCTCTCGATTTAAAACTTCAGAACCAGGAGGCTATCACGCCGGTTAGAATGCAGGCATATGAACGTGTTGTTGTTTACCTAGAGCGTATTTCGCCGAGCGCTTTAATTATGCGCATCCACAAAACTGGAATGAGTTCAAGATTGCTCCATGCAGAAATGATCAAAAGCATTCGCAGCGAGTACGATCACAATATCGCACAGCAAATTTATATGTCGAACGCTTCATGGGAACTTGTAAAAAGCGCCAAGGAAGAAATGATTAAACTCATTAATACTTCGGCGCACAAGGTGAACGAAAATACCGATGGTGTTGAGCTTTGCAAGGTGCTTCTCGATGTAACGATGAACGTTGAAAAACTACCAACGCAGATTGCGCTTGAGTATGTGAAGAAGGAGATTCGGCAGTCGTTTTAGTTTTTAGTCTTAAGTCTTGAGTACTTAGTCTTAAGTATAAAGTTAAAAGTATAAAGGGGGTACGCTCACCATATGAAGCACCCGCAACCCCGGACTCATATCTTTGATTAAACTTCGATTACCTAAGCAGGATTGGAATCAGAGCCACGGACAAACAAGCTTAATAGTTATGTTGCACTGAAGGCATCCCGATCCTGCTTATTTTCCAGAGTCTCAACAGTACCTAGAGGCATTATTTGA
>CANHIS010000109.1 GCA_947460255.1 Bacteroidota bacterium | reverse complement strand
TGATTTAAAGCAGTGTTATTTCTCGCTTCTACGTAGGGAACTATTCCATAATCTACATGACCACCCCAAGACTCTTCGGCACTTTCAAGAAAATCGTTGTATGAAAATCCATAATCCAGCCCGTGATAAGGATCAGTCTGAACTGCAGGCGCAATGAGGTCTAGATCATGTTGCGCCATGATCGCGACCGAATCAACATGACAACTGGTATTGATCAATTCGTGCATGTAATTGGTAAAACGCGTTTTGTATTGTGGCACTTGTAACAATCGAGTGAACAAAGGTCTTTCTCCCCATGAAGGCGACCAAGTATAGATGTTTCTGGTCGTCCAATCTTGACCTAACCAGTCGATTCCGAGCGTATTATCGACATCATAGGCGATAAACTCCATCAAATCTGTTTTGAGGTTGTGGTAGAGATAGAAATTGTTGTGGTTATAGATGTAACCATCCCAATTGCCAATCAAAACATCCAGCGCAGCTTGCTTGAGGTAGGAATCCACATTGAAAACCGCTTCAAGTTCGCATGGCAAATTGCTGATGGGTGTCTGGTTGAGGATTTTGATAAAATTGGCGAGATCGCTATAATCGTCAAGGTATTTGTTGGTACTTAAATCGTACACGCGACGGCCTTGCGCTTCTAATTTATATGCATCTGGATTATTGCCGATAAATGTGAGTGGCGCTGGATAAAGACATTTGTAAAGATTGCCATTCCCAATTCCATCGATGCGTTTGGTGAATTGCTCATCAATGTGTTCGATGTTATTGTAAAGTCCTTTGTATTCATCGTTGATATAGAGCTTCACATAACCAGCGCGACTTGCAGGAAGATTTGCGTTGCGCATGATGTTCCAAGATAGGTTTGCTCGGATTCTTGATGGATCGTTGTGGCTTCCATTGAGATTGAGCTTCTCCAAACCTTGCCATTTTGCACCCTGCACGTATGTATTAAATGAAACCTTAAATGACTTACGTTGAGCCTGCAAGCTGGTGTTTCCGCGGAGCCGGAAGCCTACCTGCTGAATGGTTTGCGTGAGGCCTGAGCTTTCGAAACGAAACGTTGCTTTGTATTCTCTTTGGTCGCCAACAACGCCGGTTTCGAAAACCGCATCGAGGGTATCGGGATCGATGGTTATGCGCACAACAGGCACTTCATCTTGTGGAAAAACCAATCCGAAATCTGGATTCACCACTTGTGAAAACCCCATCACAGCGCTAAAAAAGCACAACACCAAAAGCATCAATCGCATAAAACGAAATTAGCGATAATTCGTACTGAAATCACATGGTGTTAGATCGACAATTAGTACGAATATTTCGAAATCACTTCACGACCATCAATTGCTCAAAAAAGCCACCAATTTTGAGGATTGGATCGATAAAGTGAATTTCATAAATCCAAAATCGTTCGTTTCCTAAAACATCGGAAAGCATCATCAAATCGATGTTTTCAGGATGAATATAGTTGAATAGAATTTCTCCCAACAAAGTTTCATGTGGGAAATTCCCAACCAAATGTCCACAGTGGTGATTACCGTATGTCCATCCCATTCGGACCGCTAAATCGCAGGTAAAATTGTACAGATCAGCTCCGGATATCGTGCTGTAATTTTTCAAATAATACGTATAGCCTTCATGCCAAGCTGTTTCAACATCCTGTTTCAATTGATGTTTCCGACGATCATTACCAAGAACATAGGTTCGTCCGAAGTCGGCTTCCCATTGATCGAACACGGGACCGAAATCAAAGAACAAGATATCGTCGTTTTGAAGCTCTAGATCAGGTGGATTTTCTTTGTATGGAAGCAGCGTGTTTGCTCCTGAACGAACGATTCTCTTGTGCCAAAACTTTTTGATGCCGAAGAGTTCGAAAGCCAAATCGAAAATTTCGCTATTGAGTTTTTTCTCTGTTTTACCGGGTGAAATCAGACCGCGATTTTCTACTTCAGTAAATAAAACCGAGGCTTTACGTTCTGCTTCAATGAGATTAATTAGGGCTTCCTTCAAAGGTCAAAATATTTTTAATTCTTGAATTTTCCGATTGGATAAAGCATCCAATTTTCATCCGACCATTCAGAATGTTCATACCACCAACGAAGTCGGGCATCTTGATCATTTCTGAATGCTTCATCGGATGCGCATTTAGCATCAAATTCGGATTTCAATTTTGCATTGTTTTTCATCATTTCATCGGCCAAAGGAGCCATGGCATAGGCTTCAAAGTATTCGGTTCTTTCAGCGATATCGCCCAAGAATCCCCATTGAAAAAACGAATCAGGTGAATTTGGATCGAGTAAAATACACGCTAAGGTTCCAAAAGGTTGATCGGTTGAAACCAGCATGCTTCCACGGAGGAAACGAACCTTTTTCACAATGGGCTCGAATTCAGCAGTCATGCGCGTTCTGCCTTGGTTGGTTGTTGAACCTTGTAGCTTAAAGTTTTTTGCTTGTAAAAGTTCCACTTCAATCAATGAATCATTTTCCAATAATCTGTGTTTTATTCCATGCGATTTAATGCGTTCTTTTATTTCCAATCTATTTGCTGGAATACAATAATAGTTTGGACGATTAATGAACGATTTAGGTTGATTTTGCTGCAAGAGCGGAATCATCACATCCACTTTCTCGCCATTCCAAGATGTTACATTTCCTCCAGCGGCATCACTGTATTTAGAGGTGGATTTAATTGCTTTAAAGATGATTGAATCTTTCGCTACTGTCGGGATTTCCCATGCAACAGGAATATTCGTTTGGCGATTATTTTCATCCGATTTTATGGCATTTCGTAAAGCATCAAGTTCTTGAGAAACGGCTTCCAGCATGGCTTCCATGAGTACTCGAGTTCCTAATACGCGTTGTTTAAATGGTTTCAAAGAGTGATTTTCAACGAGAACTGTTGGTAAATGTCGAGCATCACCATAACCATGAGAAAAACGTGCACCAAATGTGTACAATTGATTTCCCTGACGGGGATCTTTTTCATCCTTTAGAAACACCAGATCGCCGGGAATATGGCCAAGTTTCGATAATTTCCGATCAGCATTTGTTCGAAGCTTTGTAGCTAACCAACGAGAAATATTGGGAGAATACGCATGATCATCTTGAAAACCATAAGTTATATCGTACTGATAATCTGCACCATCAGTCACATGAATATCCACATACAATTCTGGATGCAAAGCGTCAATTAATTCAACAACAGATTTAATTTCGTAGGAGTCGAGTTTGGAATAATCACGATTTAAATTCTGATTTAACGAATTCGACCGCCAACCTTGCATTTCAGGCCCACGTTGGTTGATTCTATTCTTATCAGAAAGTCGCATTAATCCATCAATATTAATTGCTGGAATAAATAAAACATCCACTTTCGACGCCAATGATTTCAGCGGACCAGTGCATAGGTCTCTAAAGAGCATCATGCCTGCATTCAAGCCATCAATTTCTCCAGAATGTATTCCTGCTTGAAAGATGATCAAAGGCTTATTTGATCGTTGCATTGAAAAGGCAAATTCTTTGTCTTGCGAAAATACGTAAGCCCAAATGGGTGTTTCGTTGGCGGTTTGTCCGATCACCAATTCGTTCACTTGGGAAAATTCCTGCTTCAATCGACCAAACCAATTGCGCATTTCTGCAATACTTGCTGATCGTAGACCATTCGATTGTTCGAAGGGAGTAATCCATTTTGAATTTGTTTGAGCGAGGAGCTCGGAGCTTTTCCCGTTCCAATTTGGCGCAGGAGGAAGATGCGATTGGCTAATTAAATCGGTACATCCAAAAGTGAAAGCGAGGATTATGATGATGTGCTTCATTTTTCAAATAACGGAAAATCGACAATAATACAGACCATGACAGACTTATGAATAAGATGGTTCGGTTGAAGAAACAAAAAATCGAGGCTACAATCTTACAAATGAGGATAAAGTGTAGATTTTTTTTGCCAAATTCGGCCCTCAATTCAACTCCCCATGATGCGTAGAATACTAATAATCAGCTCGTTTATTCTTTTAACCTTCAAAACCTATGCAGATGAAGGAATGTGGCTTCCGATGTTATTGAAGGAGCTCAACGAAAAAGACATGAAAACGATGGGCATGAAGATCAGCGCGTCCGACATCTACGACATCAACAAATCAAGTATGAAGGATGCGGTGGTATTGTTTGGAAGAGGCTGCACAGGTGAATTGATCAGTAATGAAGGCTTGTTGCTAACGAATCACCACTGTGGATTTGGAGAGATTCAAGACCACAGTTCATTGGAACACGATTATTTGAAGGATGGATTTTGGGCATCAGATCGTTCGAAAGAGCTTACCAATCCCGGCTTGACCGTTACCTTTATTGTTAGGATGGAGAACGTAACTGCGAAAGTGGTGAAGGATCTTCAAGGTGTTACCGATGAAGCGATGCGTGAAAGTTTGGTTGCACAAAAAGCGACTGAAATAGCCAAAGAAGCTACTGCTGGAACATCCTATGATGCGGTTGTTAAGCCTTTTTACAATGGGAATGAATATTACTTAATTGTGATGGAAATTTTCAAGGATATTCGTTTGGTTGGCGCGCCTCCAAGCAGTATTGGGAATTTTGGAAAAGACATGGACAATTGGTCTTGGCCTCGTCACACAGGAGATTTTAGCATGTTTAGAATTTACGCAAACAAGGACAATAAGCCTGCAGAGTATTCGCCCGACAATGTGCCATACAAGCCTAAACACCATTTTCCAATTTCATTGAAAGGTTTGAAAGAAAAGGACTTCACGATGGTGTATGGATTTCCGGCAAGAACAAATGAATATTTAACATCTTATGCAGTTGAGCAATTGGTTACTAAGATCAATCCAATGAAAGTGGATTTGAGAGGCAAGCGATTGGATGTTTTTAATAAATATATGTTGGCTGATCGTGAGATTTTTATCAAGTATGCAGATAAATATTCTGGCGTGAGCAATTACCATAAAAAATGGGCAGGCGAAACGCGAGGTTTGAAAAAAGCAGATGCAGTTGCAAAGAAGAAAACGATGGAAATGCTATTCGATAATCGTGTAAGCAATGAAACTAAGTTTGTTGGTTATCTTGGTTTATTGGATAAAATCGGGAAATTATACAAGGAATTAGAAAAGGTACAGCCTGAATATGATTTGTATGCAGAAGCCTTGTTAACTGTTGAAATTTTCAGACAAGCCAATAGCTTAAAGGCTTTAGCAGATTTGAAACCTGAAGATTTCAGTACTAAAAAAGGAACCGATGTTATTACCAATTTAAAATCATCAAGTACTGAATTTTACAAGAATTATCATGCTCCATTGGATCAGGATATTTTGGTAGAAATGATTAAAAACTACCTGAAGTATTCAAATGAAGACTCCTACCCTACTGCGTTTAAAGGTTTTTCAGCAAGTTCAACAGAAGAAGAACTAAAAGCTGAAGCTGAGAAATTGTTTCAAACAAGTGTAATCGACAATGGTGAAATTGTGATGAAATGGTTGGAAAATCCTGATACATCTGTGATTTCAAAAATTAAAAATGACGTTGCATTTCAAGCAGCAAGTTTTTATTTCAATAAATTTAAAACCAATGTTCAAAAGGAATTTACTGCCATTAATGCACAATTAATTCCTTTGAATCGTCAATATATGGAAGCATTGAGAGTGGTTCTTCCAGAAAAGAAATATAATCCAGATGCAAATCAAACTTTGCGTGTAGCTTTCGGAAAAACAGAGGGATACAAACCCAATGATGCAACATCGTACAATTGGTTTACAACTGCAGATGGCATCCTAGAAAAGAACAACACTGGACATATTGATTACTCGATTGAGCCGCGAATGTTCGAGTTGTTAAAGAATAAAGATTACGGTCGCTACGCAGACAAAGACGGCACATTGCACACTTGTTTTGCAGCATCGAACCACACAACAGGTGGGAATTCTGGAAGTCCGGTTTTGAATGCGAAAGGACATTTAATTGGAACAAATTTCGACCGTAACTGGGAAGGTACAATGAGCGACATTTATTATGACATCAACCAAGTAAGGAATATTGTAGTCGACGTTCGCTACACGCTTTGGGTGATCGATAAATATGCAGGTGCTGGGCATCTCATCAAGGAAATGACCATCATTGAATAATTGGATTCTTTAATTAGACACGCATTTTCGTGCGTTTCATCAAGTATGGCAGCAAAATCTGCACGTAACCTTGATTGATATCGGCTTCGATAAAGTCGATGTGATATTGTGCGCACCGAAGTTTTAGATCGGCAGTAAAATCGGTTATTTGACGAAGATATTCTGCTTTAACTTCATTGGGTTGAAGTCTAATTTCCTCACCACTTTCAAGGTCAACAAATTTGTAAGGTCGATTCTCGAATTCGAAATCAAGTTCCTTCTGTTTATCTGTCACATGAAAAAGCAGCACCTCATGTTTGTTGTGTTTCAAGTGTTGAAGGGCTGAAAAAAGATCGTCTGTTGCGGTTCCATCCTCAAACATATCGGAGAATAGAACGATCAAACTTCTTTTGTGAACCGCTTCAGCCAAGGTATGTAGCACTTGCGCCGCGTTGGTTTTCTGCGGTTTATTGTCCCACGGAGTGTCGAGTAATTTCTCCAGCTCTGCATACATCATGGCCATGTGAACACCTGCAGATCGCGCTGGTGTGTGGATTTCAAGGTCTTCGGAAAAAACGCTTAATCCTGTGGCATCGCGTTGCTTGTTCAGCATGTAGATGAGTGCTGCTGCAGCTTTCGCGGAGAACTGGACTTTATTGTCAAGACCTTTTTTAGCAGCATCAAGCGGGAAATACATGGATGATGAGCGATCGATCACAACTTGACAGCGAAGGTTTGTTTCTTCTTCAAATCGTTTCACGTAAAGCTTGTCGGTTTTCCCGAACAAACGCCAGTCGATATACCTTGTAGATTCCCCTTGATTGTACTGACGATATTCAGCAAATTCTACCGAAAAACCATGGAACGGGCTTTTGTGCAGACCGGTAATAAAACCTTCCACGACTTGACGTGAAAGCATCTCAAGGTGGCCGAATTGCTGGAGTTCCTGACGGTTAATTGGCATTTTTATAAGATTGAAACAAGTGCAAGATAGGGTACAATCGAGAACTTTTGTAAAGCTTCGAATGGCTATAAAACGAAAAGACACAGAGTTTAGTTCCCTGTGTCTTTCTAAAAAAATGAAATGTGATTATGCCATTTGAGCAGTAAGCTTTCCAGCAAGGACAGCTTTAGGAACTGCACCAACTTGCTTATCTACTACTTGTCCGTTTTTAAACACCAACAAAGTTGGGATATTACGGATACCGTATTGCATTGAAATGTTCGGGTTGCTATCAACGTCAACTTTTCCGATAACGGCGGTGCCATCAAAATCGTTAGCGAGTTCTTCTACAATTGGACCAACTACGCGGCAGGGTCCACACCATTCTGCCCAGAAATCAACGAGTACAGGTTTATCAGATTTGAGAACGAGTTCTTCGAAGTTTGCGTCTGTGAAAGTTAAAGCCATGATATATGTTTATTTTGCTTACTTGGGTTGTCAAATATAACGCCACTAGAACAAACCTGACAACCTTTCATGCAGATTTGATAAATATTTCATCAACATTCTCGAATCAAATTGTGAATAACTGTAAAACAGACAGTTGTAATATTTTCTCAACTTCGCTGAACTTTTAAATTGAAGCGTCATAACACTGCCAAACCGACTTAAAATGATTCGATTTCATTTATTCATGTGCATGATATTGTGCTGCTATACGGCAGGATATTCTCAAGCAGCGGAGCCATCTAAAGCCAAAATCTCACAAAATAATTACTCCAAAACGATTCAATTAGAAGGCCAAAAACCTATTCAAAAAAAGAAAGAAAGTTCGGCGACAAAACCAACACAAGCCAAAGCTAAAGCCGAAAGCATGAATGATGCTCCAGCTCTTCAAGAAAGCGAACAACTGAATGAATCATTAGAAAAGGCAACTAGCAACAGCTATCTTCAAGATCCTGTGCATTGGTTCAACAGTTACACCAATAAGCGAAACAGTTATTTGTCGGACGATGGTGTGATTAGTAAAAAAGAACAAGAAGAGTTGGGAGTTGTCATTTCTGAGAGTAAGTCATACATATCTAACAGCTTCGAATTTAATTATATCAATTTAAGGCAAAATAGGAATAATGCTGAAGCAGGAAAGCACCTTCAAGAAGCCATTAAAACTGGAGGAATTAGTAATTCGCTTCTGTTACCAGAGATTGCATGGATTGCAGAAAGATTGGGAGATGTTTCAAAGAGAAATCAAGCATTGGGGCAGTATGAATCTCAAGGAAATCTGAGTGGTGTTCAAAAGGCTATGGCCACTTGGTCATTAAATATTGTTGAACCTGGCAGCTTAATCATTACAAATGGTGAGTTTGATACTTATCCTCTTTGGCTTCAACAACAAAAGAAAAACATGCACATTGTTTCACTTGGAATGTTGGAAGACGCTGATTGGCTAAGTAAAACGCTAAAGAGTTGGAATCCAGGAATGGCAGTCCCAAAGAACATCAACAGCGCACGGAGTTTAATTGATTTCTTGTTAAAGCAAAGTGCTAAACCAGTGTATTTGTCGCTTTCGATCCGAAGCGGAATTTTATCATCCTATTCAAGCAATCTGAATCCAGTTGGACCATTGGCAAGATTGAGTAGTACTTCATGGAATAGCACAACTGCATTGGCGACTTTTTATTTAGATGCTTCATTTCAGCAATATTTAAAATCTGGACTCAATTCAAATGATCCATTTTTGCCATACTTGGCGAATTTATTGCCTGGAGCATTTCTATTAAAAACTCAATTAAAAGCTGTAAATGATCCAAGGGCATCTAAGGCTGAAGAGATTTATCAGCAATTAAAATCAATCACCGGAAAATCGATTCGTCAATGATGAAGCCATCTGCACAACTTACAGATGAGCAATTGATGGAGCTCATCATTCAACGCGATAAACTTGCGTTCTCCTTTTTATACGACCGTTACAGCGGTAAATTAATGGGTTATTTCATGAAAATGTTATGGAATAATCGAGAACAAAGTGAGGATTTATTGCAAGAATTATTTTTAAAAATTGCCCGTCAGCCTGAGCTTTTCGACGTTTCACGTTCATTTAAAGCTTGGGTTTATACTGTTGCAAACAATCTCTGTAAAATGGAATATCGAAAAGCTGGCAGAAAAGGTGTAAGTATTTCGCTCGATTACGCGCCAGAGCTGGCGGATAAATCGGCCGGAATTACTGAAAAGCTTGACAAAAAGGCCTTCACAACCAAATTGAAAGAAGTCTTACAAGGCATAGATGAGCCACACAAAAGCACATTTATGCTTCGTTATTTTGAAGATTTATCACTCAAGGAAATCAGTGTTATTCACAACTGCAGTGAGGGCACAGTGAAAAGTCGTTTGTTTTATACATTGAGAAAAATTGCATCTCGTTTACCACAATTTCAGCACATCTAATCATGGAAAATAATCATCAATTCCCCGACGGCTTCGAATCATGGATTAGAAATAAATCATGGAGCGAACTCAATGCAGAAGAGCTGAAACAATTGCAAGATGAGCAAATCAATGAAGATGAGTTTTTGCAATTAAAACAAATGCTCATTCAATTAGAATTAATTGAAGAGGAACCTATTCAACCAAAAGATGAATTAAAAAATGCGTTGTTAGAGGCTTTCGAAAAAGGACCGGGTAAACCTGGACGCGTTATCTCGATGCCTGTTTGGATTGCAACATTTGCTGTGGCGGCAGCAGTACTTGTATTTTTCGTATGGTTCATGCCCAAGGAAGCATCAAAGAATACGGTGGCAGATATTCCACAAATTAGTCAAACGGAAAATAGCCAAGTACAAAATGACGCAACATCTTCTTCTTCCCAAGCAGAAAAAACGATTGAATTGAAAACGAATGAGGTGATTTCGACAGAAAATGAAAAAAGTTCGAATTCACTCGTTTCTCCGATAGTTGAAGAAGTTAAAAATGATAAATATGCTCCTATAGTAGCTAGTGAAGATGTTGTTTCCTATAACGAGAATGTATCAGATGATGATTTATCCAACTCACCTTCTTCAATGAATAATTTGAATAAAGAGGTTATTGTAGAATCTAAAGCGGCCACAACAACAACATCGATGGCTCAGAACTTCTCTACGAATTCAACTTCGATTTCTAGTCAGCTATTTTCTTCTGGTTCAACTGCCCAAAACTTTGATCAATCGTTACAATTAACGCCCAATATGACACTTGCTGCAAATAAAAACATGCTAGATGTTTTGGTTACTGTGTATTAATTGAAAAATTAATTATCCGTTTCAAGCCGTTTATAAACGATTATATCCGTTTAAATAGGGTGTATTTTCATTGAAATTCACTTCCTTGCAGCGGGGAGGGGCGGATGGTGTTCCCAACAAAAAAATCAAATCATTGTCAAGAGAAAAATTAAAAATCCCGGGAAAAATTTAATTATCCGTTTCAAGCCGTTTATAAACGATTATATCCGTTTCAATAGGGTGTGCTTTCATTGAAATTCCCTTTCTTGCAGCGGGGAGGGGCCGATGGTGTTCCCAACAAAAAAATCAAATGCTTGTCAAGTGAAAATTTTAAATCCTAAGAAAAATTTAATTATCCATCTCAAGCCGTTTATAAACGATTACATTCGTTTCAATAGGGTGTATTTTCATTGAAATTCCCTTCCTTGCAGCGGGGAGGGGCCGATGGTGTTCCCAACAAAAAAATCAAATCATTGTCAAGGGAAAAATTCAAATTCCTTGGAAATATTTAATTATCCGTTTAGCCGTTTATAAACGATTATATCCGTTTCAATAGGGTGCATTTTCATTGAAATTCTCTTCCTTGCAGCGGGGAGGGGCCGATGGTGTTCCCAACAAAAAAATCAAATCATTGTCAAGAGGAAAATTCCTTTTAGTCCGAATAAAAATTATGAATTCAGACGAAGTCACTGATTTTATGATTGGTAGATATTCTCGAACATGCTAGATTTATAAGTTCATATAATCGTTACCTTTGACGCATGTCACACATTATC
>CANHIS010000108.1 GCA_947460255.1 Bacteroidota bacterium | reverse complement strand
GTGGGTTTATTCCCTAATAAAAAATGAGTGAATTTGAAAATTTAATTCCGAACAATTCGTGTTGATTTCGTTTGTAGCTCTTACTATTTGGGAGAATTAACTAATTGCGAACATGAAATTGTATAACTAGCCGATTCTAACCGTTTCATACACGAATAACAGTTTTTCGTTTTGTATATTTCCACTGTGGGCAGGGGATAGTGTGGGTTTATTCCCTAATAAAAAATGAGTGAATTTGAAAATTTAATTCCTAACAATTCGTGTTGATTTCGTTTGTAGCTCTTACTATTTGGGAGAATTAACTAATTGCGAACATGAAATTGTATAACTAGCCGATTCTAATCGTTTCATACACGACTAATAGATTTTTGTTTTGTATATTTCCACTGTGGGTAGGGGATAGTGTGGGTTTATTCCCTAATAAAAAATGAGATAATTTGAAAATTTAATTCTGAACAATTCGTGTTGATTTCGTTTGTAGCTCTTACTATTTGGGAGAATTAACTAATTGCGAACATGAAATTGTATAACTAGTCGATTCTAACCGTTTCATACACGACTAATAGTTTTTCGTTTTGTATATTTCCACTGTGGGTAGGGGATAGTGTGGGTTTATTCCCTAATAAAAAATGAGTGAATTTGAAAATTTAATTCTGAACAATTTGTGTTAATCAAGTTAATTAACAATCTAGAAATGATTGTTTTGTGAAATGATTCATGGTCTTTAAAATATCGAAATCACTGAAATAATTGTTTAAATTGATTTATGATTATTCAATATTATAAAAAAATAACGCAGTGAATAAAACAATTTGAAGAGGACAAATAGAAATGCTATCCGTCCTCTTTTAATGTCTAGTGTATAATATTTATTTGCTTTTATATGTCATTTTTACAATAGCTTTCCAAACTGAAAATGGAATTAATCTTCTCAGTAATAGTACAGCTGGAGCTGGATTCCCTACTGGGAAACGCAATTTACCTGATTGATCTGATGCTGCCTTTACAATTGTTTTTGCAACTTTTTCAGCTGTGTCACCATTTTGGCCTGCATCGTGTCTAATTTTATCAGCATTGTTTACAAAAGCTTTATAATCATCGGTGTAGTTGGGTTGCACAAATGTCCGTGATCGTCCATAAAACTCAGTTTTAATAGCACCAGGTTCTATCAGTTTTAAACGAATGTTGAATTGCTCAACTTCGTATTGTAAAGATTCAGTAAATCCTTCAACAGCCCATTTGGTGCCGTGGTAAATGCTGAAAAGCGGAAATGCAATTCTGCCACCCATTGAAGATATCTGTACGATGTTTCCACCTTTCTGCTCACGCATATGCTTAATTGCTTCACGGGTTACGCGCATCAATCCGAAAACGTTAGTATTGTATTGCTTTTCAATAATTTCGTCGCTCATCGCCTCGAAAACGCCGTCAACGCCATAGCCTGCATTGTTCACTACAGCATCTAACTTACCAAATTTCTCAAGCACTATTTTAAAGGTTGATTGAACCGATTTTTCGTCAGTAACATCTAGAGCAAATAAATGCACATTGGCTACATTTTTAAATGCACTTTCTTTTTCTGGTTCTCGCATTGTTGCTGCTACTTGCCAGCCTTGTTGCGCAAACTCTAGTGCAGCAGCTTTTCCAATTCCACTAGACGCACCAGTGATTAATACCGTTTTTTTCATAATTATTTTTGTGGTTGAATACTTTGCCAAGCCATCCAAAAAACGCCATCTATGGTTCTTTGATCGATCACTTCAATGTTTTTTCCAGCAGCTTTGATGAGTGTATGAATAGGCGCCATTAATTGAGCCTTGATGATTTCTGTATCGAGCGGAAGTATCAAGCCCGCTTCACGCGCATTCACCAGAAATGCATCAAGCGGTTGAAATAACAAATCTGTTTCAAGAATTACTTCTGCAGGGATAAATCCACTGTACAAAAATTGGTCTGTGAATAATATTCGATCAGGATGATTTATTGCAAACTGAATGTAATTGTACCACCAACTTTTAAAGATGCCAAAGAAATCGTTTCCTGCAGGTGCAGGTGTGAATGCAAATAATGCGTCTGCCAATTCTTTTTTTGTGCGTTTGAAAACATCAATTACCAAGGATTGCTTATCGGAATAATAGATGTACAAAGTGCCTGTTGCAATTCCTGCTTCTTTTGCTACATCAGCCATTCGCAATCCATTAAATCCCTCGGTAAGCACAATGCGAATGCATGCTGTACTTATCAACTCTAACTTACGCTCGTCTTTCGGTTTCGACATAACCGCGCAAAGATAGCTGAATAATTATTCATTGATTATTTTGAGTGAATAATTATTCATCATAAGATGTAAGTGTCAAATAATTAGCAGTTTAATTTACTTGATGAAGATCTTTTGGCGACTTACACTTTTATTCGACCACATGGAGAGCAGGTAAATACCAGACTTTATATCCGTTGTTGAAATAGTATTTCCATTTGTTTTCGAAATAATTCTTCCTTGCAAATCAATCAATTCGATGCGATCGCATTGTTCGTCTTGTACTTCTATTGTGTGTTCCGTTACTAAAAATTGTGGAAGCCAATTTATGGAAGAATGATTGTTTGATGTGACATTACAATCCATCTCTCCAATTCGTCGCATAATTTCATTTCCCATAATGGTTGGAACAAGACCGGTGATGCCTCCTGCTTCCTCGCCCATTCTGATCACTACCATGTTAAGCGAAGGAATTACCATGTTATACTGTCCATCTTTGCCAATTGCAGCATACAAATCAGCTGGTGCATCAGGCATAAGCGAACCAGGGAAATTTATAGTTACTCCCGGAAGTTGATAGCTTTCCTTCCCGTTTAACCAAGTAAGATAGCCATATGATTTATTCAAATCTTGTGAGGTGTTGATCATGGCTTCAAAGTATTCCTCATCTTCCATGAGTGTATCGTTTGCCCAAACTCCTCGATTGAGCAACAACAATCCAAATCGTGCAAAACTTCTTGGTGTGCTGAAATTGACGTTGTTGTATCCACTTGGAAGGTACAAGCCATTCATGCCAATACGATTCTTCAATCTGGTATTGTAAAACTGATTGAATGATATTCCTGATGCCCCTTCAATTACTTTATCCAATCGCGTATAAGGTGCATTGTGGTAAAACCAACGCGTTCCGGGTTCTGTAAAATACTGCAAACATGTGTCTTCGGTGCAATCTAATTCCACACCATCTGTTAACAAGCCGCTTGTCATATCCAGCTGATTCAACACGGTGATTGCCTGTTCTTGTTGCGGTGTGCAATCTGTCCAGCCAGCACCCTGGTAAATTGATGATGATTCGTTGATGTCGAGCAAACCTTCCTGTTGAGCCATACCTACTAAAAACGCAGTAACGGTTTTGCCCGCAGAGGCCCAATACCAATTGTCGGTTGCTGCAAATCCATTGTAATAATTTTCAGTGACGATTTTACCATCTTTCAAAATGATAAATGCTTTCGAATTGTTGTTGCCGACATAATCTACAAGTGCTTGTAATGAATCAGGACACCAGTTTAAACTTTCTGGTGATAATGTTTCCCAAGCATTGCCTGATAATGGTGGGAAGTAAAGTGATTGAGCATTTAATGATGCCTGAAATAGGATAAATAATAGGAGTAGTTTTTTCATAGTCGCCTGACTTTACGATTCATTCAACGTTTAATGTGCCTAAAATAAAAAAGCCAACCTAATTAAAGATTGGCTTTCCATTTAATCTTTACTGAGATCAATTTATAACTTTACTAATAAATCGTAACTCTCCTACCGTAATTTCAAGAAGATAAATGCCTTTTTGTAATATTTCCGCTGGTATTGTGAATTGAGTTCCGTTGAATGCATCGCTATGCATTGCCACAAGTTTCCCCGAAAGGTCAAACAACTTGAATTGTGGTTCGTCAACAGCACGATTAAACACTACAATTAGATTGTTTTCTTGTCCGCTAAATGCGGAAGTAAGCGCTAATTTGTTCAGATCGAAGTTTACAGGTACAATTTCAGAATAGCTGAAGTCACCATTGAAATCCACTTGTTTTAAACGGTAATATGAAATTCCAGTAAATGGAGATTTATCAATGTCTTGGTAGTTTCTTATCAGCGACGAGTTTCCTGCTCCTGATTGTTTCAAAACAGTTTCAAAGTTTAATGCATCAATACTTCGTTCAACTTCAAACCATGCATTGTTTGTTTCTGAAGCGGTTGTCCAATGCAGTAAAACATTTTCATTAAGCCCAAAAACGAAATGAAGCCCTGCAAATGATTGTGCACCAGAGAAGGCATTTGTGTCAGAAAACATTGCTCCATTACCGAAAAACATGTGCCAAGTGCCAGAAGTAGCAGTTGCTCCTCCTGAAGCATCCCCAGAAAGTACTTTATAACGCGTATAAACCACTTTTCCTGCAGTTGCGTTTACAACCGGTGAAAGCTTGTTCACAGACGCTGAGGTAGGCGCGCTTGCGCGAATATGAACTCCGGTTGTGCCGAGCGGATTTGAAGTACTAACTTTATTGATGTCTCCTCCAGCAGTTCCAACTCTAACATAAGTGTTTCCACTTACGGTTGGATTGGGAATAAACGTTGGGCTTGTTGCACTTGAATGTGTTCCTGTGGCGGTTCCGAAATCTTGAATTGATTGTCCAATCGATGGGATAGATATACTAATAAGTAAGCTGTTGATAATAAGTATCCTGCTCATTTCGAAGTGATTTAAGGAAAACTATCCGCACCAACCGTACGCTCTCTTTTCGAAAGGTGTTGGTGCGGACAGGTCTTCCTTTGGTTCACTGCAAAATTTCGATTGCACTATAACCTAAAGGATGTTTTGTTGTGATGATTGGGTAACGCTTAAGTTACGAACGATAAATTTCGGTTAGCAAACTGGTGTATGAATGTTAGCCCCTAAAAAGAAAAGCCCCGGTGGCGAACCGAGGCTTTAACATCAAAACTACACTTTAATTAAAAAGTATCTTCAGTGTTTCTTGTTTCCCCATTTGAAATGCCTGAAGAATATACAGTCCTGATGGTTGAGTTTTTAAAAGATGATTTTGGTTTGCGGTGTAATGTTCAATCAGCTTCCCATCGATGGAGTAAATTTTAATTTCTGTTTCTTCCGAGATGCCATCCAAGAATATGTAACCATCTGATGGATTCGGAAATGCTTTGATGTTAAGTAATTGGTTGCTGGGTTGAACAGAAGTGATAACATCCTCCAACACGCCAATTCCGTTTAACTCGGTATTGAAAGAGAATTTGAATTGACCACCAGCGTATATGCCGTCTAAAAATGGCTCAATCACAAAAACTGTTGAATCGAATGATGAATATCCGCTGAAATAATCAATTTGATCGGTCATCACGAATTCAAGTACGCCTGATCCAAAATTTCCCATCATGGGGAAAAACTGAAGATTACCGGATGCGAGAAGGCGGTTGTTGATCACATCGAGATCGTAAAAAACGTTAGAGGAGTCGAGTGAAAATTGCATGTCTGTTAGTAAAGTAGACCAAGAATCATTTTCAAACTTCATCAGACCACAAAGTTGGTTATTGTGATACAATTCTCCGCCAACAAGCAATTCGTTATTGAATCGTTCAATGGCGCGCACTTGCATGGTTAATCCAGAACCAACAGCGCTAAAGGTATTTCCATCAAATGCAGCAATGTTGCTCACCGTAACCCCAGAAATTGTTGAAAAACTTCCACCCAGAAGCAATCTGTTGCCATCGTTGTAAAGTTTGTAAACTGGGCCATTGATGGTGCCTCCTAAACTTTCCCAGCTTGTTCCATTCCAACGTGTAAAATTGCAAAATGGCGTTCCAGTTTCGGGCTTATTGAATTGGCCAGCAGCGTACAAAGAGCCGTTAAACCATTCAAGGTCTTGCACAGTTCCATTTAAGCCATTGCCTAATGTAACCCAACCAGCATCGGTGTACTTTGCAACACCAAACATTGGAGTGGAACCAGAAGCTGTGAAACTTCCTCCTGCAATAAGTTCATTTTCAATTCTATCTAAGGCATAAACAGTGTTATTGAATCCATCACCAAGGTTTGTCCACAGGTAACCAGCAAACCCTGGAAGGTATTGAGCGATATTGTTCACTGTTGAACCATCAGCAGTGCTAAATGCACCTGCAGCATAAACGGTTCCGAAGTTTGATGGTTCGATTGCGTAAACGGTTCCATCAACGCCGCCGAGCATTGGGGAAAGATTCGCTGGTGGTGGATATCCTGGTTGGATCCAAGCAAGTTCATCGGTGGTAAACCCAGAATTTGCAACCCATTGTTCAAGGCCATCCACTTGGATGTTTTTTAGATAGGCCATGTTTTGTGATGCTTGAATTTTTCGGGCCAAATCTTCTGCGCCACTGCTATGCATTAACCAACCAACTGCGCAATAGTGGTTGTGTTCGTCGATAAAGATTGGTGTTTGAAAACTGAAGTAATGATTTTCAGGGAAGGCTAAACTTTCTTGATAATCGTGCAGAATGTTTAAGAGCGCATTTCTTTTTTGATATAAACTGAAAGGAATCGTTGCTGGTACATTGCTACGTAGATGTTTTTCCACTTCACTTAAGTGGTAAGCGATTGCATTCGAAGGTGTTGAAATTTCTTCGGTATACCAAGATGCTGGAAGCTGTTGATAAACGATTTGTTTGTTTACAGCATACATGGTTTCATACTTCGATGCTGAGAAGGCTAAAGTAATCGTGAAGCAAAATCCAAGGGAGAGTATCTTGTTTTTCATGCTTTGTCTGTTTCTATACTTGATGAGGCTAAATGTCAGAATGTTGCTTTATCTCAAAAAAAAATCCTGCACTCGGCAGGACTAATCTTTAAACAATAGTTTTCAGTAAAACACCCGATTTAGGAAGAAGTATTGGATCGAGTTGTTCTGTATGGCGAATGGTTAGCACCATTTCATGGTCAACTGCGAGTTCATTATCGGTTGGTATCCAAGGTTTTCCTGGCACGATCAATTTCAATAAGCCTGTAGCGCCACCCATTGGTTTAAAGGAGTTAGAACTTCCAACAACTTCTTCAACGCCAAAGGTTTCTTTTAGCAAAGCAGCTGATTTTCTCACATCGCGTGTTACAATTCCTACTTCACTGATGCCGATGAACATATTGTTGTTGAAAGGACCATCTGCAGTATTATTCATCACATGTCGAGCGAGTAGTTCCACCACATTTCCTGCGGGATCTTGAATAAACACAGATTGTGAATTATACAGGTTTCTGCGTATAATTTCAGCATTTGTAATATAATCCTTCCAGAGTGGAATAGTTACTTCTTCGTTGGTAGCTGGATTGATTGCTTTTTGCTGAAGGACCCATTCCAAACAAGATTCAATTTGATTGGAAGGAATTGAAATAGTGAAATGATATTGCGGAAAAAACGAATCTTCCAAATTTGGTGGCAAAGTACTTTGGCGAAAGGTTAATAACGTTTGTTTTTCGTCGTTTTCTTGTCCAATTCTCAAAGTATATTGACTTGCACTAGGTGCATCAACCACAGTGAAACCCATGAGAGTTTCCCAAAAAAATCTGTTTTGCTCAAGTCTTCGAGCTCTCAAATTGAGCTCAATAATCTTGAAGGGTTTTTCAGGAATTGTTAATGGATCTAACCTATCGTCGTAGCAAGATGAAAGTAAAGATACCGCACCTGCACCTGCTGTTAGAAGCCCTAATTGCTTCATGAATAAGCGTCTATTTATTTCTCTCATTATCGCTTATATTTTTTTTGTGCTGCTTTTCTGGCCTTTGCTAGTTTAGCCTTTTCTCTCTTTCTTTCTTTTTTAGTCAGCTTATTAGGTACGTACTCGTATTCTGGAACTGTATCGTCTTGTTCAAAATCTTTGTCAAGATTGAAGCTGATACCAGCACGCAGAATCGGTGCAGCATCCCAAACTTCGCCTTCCATGTAACCGCGGGTTTTGTAACCAGCCGTAAAAACAACCGAAAGTGAGTGGTTCCAAGCTTTCGACACTTTGTAGAAGCCAGTAACTGTAGCAGCACCTCCAAAGCCAATAGGCTCAGTAATTTGATTTCCGTACCCTCTATAGAAGTATTGTTGATTCCAGTAGGTAAGGTGTGCGTTTAACGAAAGTTTTGTACTTCTTCTAAAGTTGATCAATTTGATCCCTCCACCATAGTTTTGATTGAATGCATTGTTGCCTAATCGGGCGTAGATGTTCAATACTTGGCGGTGTTTGGTGAAGGATATTTCGGGAATCCATTCTCCACCGAAAGGTGAGAAGTTGAAACGAACCCAAGGCATGATGGTTTGTCCGTAACCAACCTTGATAGCTGGAATATTCAGCGAATCTTTTCCGTTTACCAAGAAGTGCCCAAAAACGCTATACATAGAAGTGTATAGCCAAGGGTTTGTTAAAGCTGCGAGTGCATAATCTTTTCTGAGATCTTGTGCTGTATAGCTGTAGTTGGTGTAGAAACCGTAAGTTCTGTTGGTGTAAAACAACCAATCATCGACCGCCGTTTTTCGGTTGTTTTGGTCGTTTGTTGCAGTAAAAACGCTAGTTATTGCAGCTGTTTGTAAGCGCAGAAAGTGAAGAGCTTCGCGATAATACAAAGATTTTCTTTGCATCCACCTCGTAGATAATTCATTGGAGGCCATTGAATTGAATTCCATTGCACCGCCAGCTACCATGGCCAATTCTTGTCTTGATGCTAATTGTTCGATTACAGGGCGATCGTAAGCCAAATTGTTCATCGGCACCCAGAAAGGTATCGGAGCGCCAAATTTCAAGCTTGCGCCATCGAGACCAAATTCTCTCATTCTACTGTAGTGCCCAAACATATCCTGACCCAATGCCATAACCAGGGTTTCTAGTGGTGCGTCAATAAGCAATAATCTTCCAGTGCGGAGCAGTACCGATCGGCGGTGCTCACGAAGTGTGGTGTCGCCACGGTATTTGATCGGAATGAGTGAATCTTCCCACGCAGTGAGCTTTTTCTGAAGCACCAACGTACTTGGAACACCAGCCGCTGTAGTTAATGGATAGTCTCCAAGAAGTGAATATTGAACTCTATCGCTAAAACGAATTTTAAATTTCCTACGTTTTTTGGGTGGTCTAGGCGGTCTTTGTACTTCGCCGTCGCGCCAAATTTTTGGATCGCCGTCCTTGAACAATGAATCTCTCCAAAATTCGCTAGTATCTACTGGAACATTATTTTTTTTCGGTTTTACAGTATCAGGAATAGCTGGATTTTTGCCAGGCACTTGTGAAAATACTGCAATAGGGAAAAGTAAAAATAGAAGTAATAGGAGCTTGTTCATCTGCGCTTTTGGTGCGGATACAAAACTATCTAAAGAAAGCGAAAAAAAAACTATTTGGTATTACTCTTTTACACATTTGATTATCAGATCTGTAAGTTGTTAGTTTATTGATAGATGGGGTTGCATGGAGGTAATTTATCATGCTTAAAAAGTCATTTTTTAACATTTTCTTTTATTGCTTGAGGTGTTTGGTTGCTTCTCTTTCACTCAACGAACTTAAGTTGGTAGTTTCCACAAATAACCTTACCGATTGAGGTGCTGATCTTGCATATTGACGAAGCGCCCAACCAATTGCTTTTCGAATAAAAAACTCTTTTGAATCCTTTAGCCTTGTTATGTAATCAAAGAGAATCGATTCGTTCGTGTTGGTCTTGTAAAGCAATTGGTGAATCAGCACGGTTCTTTGAAGCCACATACTTTCGGAGGCAAACCAGGTTTCGAGAATTTTCTGCTTGTTTTCAGGGAATTTTAATAGCCAAGTGCCAGCGAGGTGACTAGCCAAAAGATCGACCGTATCCCACCAACTTTTTGTGGTGATGAGCTTTTCAATAAGTTGCAGATCATTGGGTTCAAGCTGTTTTTTGATGCTTCCCAGCAGATCCATTGCTGCGTACTGCATTTCTCTTTCTTCTTCTGCCCAAAGCAATTCAGCCAGTTTTCGCACCTCTATAGGATCAGGTTTTCCATGAATAAGAATCAGTTCTTTGAGCAATTGTCGTCTCTGCGGACTGCTAATCCCATAAAATGAGAAGAGGCCTTTCATGTATTTCTGCATGCCTACGGCTTTTGCGAAATTGGCATTACTGCTCATGGCTTCGCGGATAAAAAGGAGCCAGTCGTTAGCTTTTAGGGTAGAATATCTTGTCATTAGGCACAAAGAAATAAAAACGCCCCGAAGATTTTGGTTCTTCAGGGCGTTCGATATTACATGTGTGTTTAAAGCTTATTGTTTCGCGAATTGAATTTCTGCCAAGAGTTTAACTTCCTCACTTACAAGCACTCCACCTGCTTCGGTAGCCACGTTCCAAGTAAGTCCATAATCTTTACGATTTAGTTTACCACTCAATGTAAATCCTGCTTTTGTATTTCCCCAAGGATCTTTTGCAATTCCACCTGCTTCAACTTTAAGTTCAATAGGTTGAGTGATTCCGTGCATGGTAAGATTACCTTTCAAGGTGTACTCCTCATCGTTGTTCTTTACCATTTGTGTAGAAGAAAAACTTACATGCGGATTTGCAGCCGCGTCGAAAAACTCTGGCGATTTTAAGTGCTCATCGCGTTGCTCGTTACCAGTACTTATTGAATCAACGTTGGCGGTGAACGATACTTTTGCAGTTGAAAAATCATCTCCTTCAGTCTCAACAGATGCTTCGAAATTTTTGAAACTGCCCGTAACTGTAGTGATCATCAAGTGTTTTACCTTGAATTGGATTTCTGAATGTGTTGGGTCGAGTGCCCATTTTTGTGTACTCATAAATGATGTATTGAGATTTTAAGTGTGTTCATCTTAGGCTTTGTTCATGGGTACTTCCATGATAAGGATTTGAGCGTCTGTGTTGGCTTTCAGGACGATATTGTTTGTTTCCCAAATTCCCATTCCATCTCTCTTTCCCAATGTGGTATCTCCGGCAATTACTTCACCTTCCAGTACAAAGATGTAAATGCCATTTCCACTTTTCTTGAGTGAATATTCGGCGCTATTGTTTTTGCTGAAATTACCCATGTGAAACCAAGCGTCTTGATGAATCCAAACACCTTCATCATCTTGAGAAGGTGAAAGAATTTGCTGTAAACGGTTTTGCATCTTCGATGGATCAAGTGCTAACTGACCGTAACGTGGTGTTACATTTTTCTGGTTTGGATAAATCCAGATCTGTAGGAAAT
>CANHIS010000107.1 GCA_947460255.1 Bacteroidota bacterium | reverse complement strand
TTGGGAATATAAAATGTACTGTCGGCATTGATAACATTTGCAGATAAATAACTTCCATCCAAATCGTAAGCTGTTATTGTCCAATTCGAGATATCGGCTAAATTCAAATAACTGCACATGTAAGCGGAATTAACCCGGCCGTTTAACTCCACTTGTTGACAAAAATTATCTACCGTCACAAGTTCTTCTATTGCAATATCGCAGGGAATTTGAATGATGTCTGAAAGTGTGTAACAGGAATCCGAATAATCTAAATCATTGGAATATGTGCCGTTTCCATTGCTTGCCAAAAATTGCACAGTGTCGCCGGGCTTTACACCCCAACTCCAAATAGTTGCTCCTGAAATAGACGAATTATAGGTAAATGGAGGAAGCGTATCACCGCTCCATAAGCCCCAAGCAGTGAATGGAATCAAGTTGTTGTTTATGAAATAACGGCCACCATCCCACCAACAAGCATTGCCCGAAACGCCTGCAGAATATTGGCCAAAGGAGGGGCTGCAGGGGTCTAAATCGATCGAAAATTCGGTGAATTCGATTGTACAAGGTGGCTGCGTTAATTCGATTGCATATTCATACGAACACCAAAGTGTACCCAATTCGCCAGTAGGGGTTAACTCCCAATATTTGATTTCAACGTTGTAAGGCGAAAACACCGGATCAAGATTCGTTACATCAATAAACACATCACTGATGTAGCTATTAGACAGGGGTATCGATAAGATTAAATCGCCCGAGAAATCGGTAACAAAAATTTCGATATAAGGTGGAGGATTACCATCAAGAAGATTCGGACGAATCCGAATAATGGCATCATCAGAACCATAGCATGTGGCATCTTGCAATTTGTAAGCTGCTGTGGTAGGGCATGTAAAGGTTTGCGAAAAAACATTTGCTGGCAATGTGGCCAGGAGCAATAGAATCGCAATAAATTTAATTTGGGCGTTTGAAATTTTTATTTCAATGAAATTCAACATAGGATTAAATATTAGGTGAGCAGAAATAGGTTAATTCTCAATCACCATTTTCCGCGTCACAATGCTTCCATCTGCTTCCAGAATGATGGTATAAATTCCCATAGCATAACCGCTCACATCGAGCGTGGTTTGTGCATCTGCTGCATCCATATTCACTAACACTTGTCCGAGCGCGTTGATGAGTTTAATTCTGCTGCCTTGCGGGATTTTGCTAATATGAAGAATACCCGAACTTGGGTTTGGATAAATTTCGATTCCTACGATGGCTGAATTAGTTAAATCGGTGCAAATTTCTTCTGTTAGGTTTAAGGTGTAAATGCTATCGCAACCAAAGGATGTTGTGTATTGGAAAGAATAGGTGCCACCGGTTTCAGTTGTGTTTCCATCAGGTAGCGTGTAGATTGACCCGCTGCAAAAAATATCTTGTTCAGTTTGATTGTATGTAGCATTAACCGTTAAGTTTATGGCTAAGGTATCGGAATTACAGAGGTTGGTTACAATTCCAAAATAAGTACCCGAGTTGTTGGTATTTAGACTAGGAATGGTGAATGATTCAGCATTGGATAAAACCGTATTTCCTTTTTTCCATTGAAAGCTATAAGGCGCATCTCCAAATTGTTGTTGGTATGGCGAAAGGTCGAATGTATAGGGCGTTTCGGCGCATTGATTTACATCTGGAAAAAAGCCAAAATCCACAACAGGATTGCGAGGGCCTCCGATGGTAAATACATTCGTGCTAATACTTCCACATTCACCTTCAATGGTGCAGATGTAAGTTCCCGTATCGGCTACCGAAAATGAGGGGAAATACAATACAGAACTGTCTTGCACCACTTCCCAATAACCTGGAATGAGGTTGTTGTTGTTTGTGTTAATCTTCATCCAAAAGTACTTAGTACAGGTTGCACCCGTAATCCCAACATTCACCGCGAGCGGAAAACCGAAGCAGCCTGTAGTATCTTGAGGTTGAGAAGAAATTTGTGGCGGATTTGTGCAAGGCGAATACCGCGAAATAGCGAAACCTAAAAAACCGGCATCTGAGTTAGGATAAGGAACAGGATTGTTTTCACACGCGCCAAAACTCAAAGGATTATAGATGGAATTGTTTTGAATAAAACTAGAAGAACATATGTGAACAACGCCATTGTTTTCGATTGATAGTGAAGCGGAAACATCTGAGCCTTCATATTCACCTGGAACAACCGTATTTAGATTCAGTGTATTGCCATTTAAATCTAAATTGGTGATGAAGCTGTACGAAGTATAATTGCTATTCAATGGAGCACCATAACCTGGTATAATCAAAGTTCCTTCATCAATTAATAAGTCTTTCGGATAATCAACACATCTTCCATGAACGTATAATGTATTTTCTAATGGATTCAATTTTAAATCTGATATAATACTGCGTTGAATAACTGGTGATGCTGAATTTTCATCAATAGGCCTTGCCCAAACTAAATTCCCAGAAGGAGAGTATTTTGTGATGAAGCCACGTTCAAGACCAATTGTCGAAGGCAGCAGAATTGTTTGTCCAACACCAGGGTCGAAATCAATGGTGTCTTGATAAACACCTGCTATGTATACATTCCCAGTTGCGTCGGTTGTTATCCCAGTAGGGTATGCACCGCCTGGAAATGTAAGATCCGAAATATCTGCATTTAAAACAAAGGCCCATTGCAAATTCATGGATGCATTGTATTTGCATACAAACATTTCGGCATTAGTTCTTATAACTGCATTACTTACAAGATTCGTGACCCCTGCACCCGGATCAACATCCATAGTGCCTGACAAATAGCCACACACAAAGTAATTACCTGAAGCATCTTGTTTTGCTTGAAAATTATTAGTTCCAGAAGTATTGTCCCAAATATTACCATTTCCAGTTAAATTCGATGCTGAAATCAAACCCCCATTGGTTTTATCTATAAAAATTAGGCTAGCTATTTTTGTTGGATCATTTGAACTTCCCAAAGCAACAAGTTCGTCGTTGGCATTTATAATCAATTGGGTTGTTTTGTAGTTGAACAAATCATTAAAACCAAATCCCCAAATATAATTCCCATTGGAATCGTACTTCGCACGAAAATCTGCGCTATTGGGAGGGGTATTTACCACACCTGCATTGGGATCAAGGTCGAAAACACCACCTTCAGATCCTGCCAAGTAAATACTGCCCGATGCATCTAATGTTAAAGCTTCGATGTAGAGATTTGCAGCAGAATTACCCAGCGTTTTTGCCCAAATCAATGCTCCACTACTGTTATATTTAGCGAAGAATCCGCTATTTAAAAATACTCCAGGATTAGGTTCTCCTGAATTTAAATTTAATGTAGCCGCACTCGGATCGAAATCGATGGTTCCTTTAAATGCGCCAATAACAATGGTATTTCCCGAAGCATCGGCCTCCATGCCATTAATGGTAAGTTCACTTAATCCATTAACTGGATCATTAATAGGGTTACCGATAATAGCCCCCCAATCGTTTTTTACGAATTGTGCTTGTGAAATAAGCGTTAAACAAAGCATTAAAAGGCAAGAAAAAAACTTTTTCATGAGATTCGATTGAACAATTAAGATTTATTGCAAGAGAAAAAAATTAAGGAAGACATTTTGATTAATTGTGAATGAATGCATCATTGACAACTCAAAACAATTGATGAAAAATCAGTTTTCAAATTCATCACTTGCATTGAATGTCTAATATTCGCTACCATTATCTGCATTGTTTTCCTATTTTAAGCAGTGAGAATTAATATATTTAATTCAAACACAATGCAGTCTTATGATTGCAAGCTACAAATGTATATTTTCATTTATCCTTGTAAATACCCATTATTGGGTATTTGAAATCGGAATAATTAGCATGCAATTAACCCCATTATCAGGTGTAGAACTTAGGCTGAATTCGCCACCCAAATCCTTGATGCGCGCGGAAATATTGTTTAAACCAAAACCATACTGCTGCTCTGTGGAAAAGCCTTTTCCATCGTCGCTTACTGTGAATACATATTCTGATGGATAGCAATATAACTCAACTTGAATGTGTTTGGCCTCAGCATGCTTTAATGCATTCTGAAGTAATTCAAGCAGGGTTAAATACAAGCTCGTGGCCAAGCTCTTATCGATATGTTCTGGAAAGTCATAAGATTGAAAACTGATGAACTCAGTTGATCGATCCCCATTTAAATTGCTAACATGATGCTGCAATGCCTGCGCTAATGCTCCATGTTTCAATTCAACTGGTAAAATGGTGTGAGAGAGGTTTCGGATGTTTTTGCCTAGTTCAGAAATATGATCACGCGCTTTAGCTAATTCATCCGAATCGAGCGATTGCATGGTGCGCGCTACATCTGTAGAAATTTTATCGTGCAATAAATCCGAAATTTGCCGACGCTCTTTTAAACGAGCCGACTCGATATTTTTGTTGGTCGTTTTTTCCACATGGCTAATTTCCTGTTTTAATAGTGTATTGCTTTCAATTGCTAGTACATAGTCTTTTATAAGTAACCATCCAAATAAGATCATTTCGTAGGCAATAATCCAATTGATCCAATTAAGCCCATTTAAATAATTCTCAAAACCTGCAATATTCAGAATCAAACTTAAACCCCAAAGAATATGGGGTAAAAACGAAATTGCTACATATTTTGCTAATCGTTCGCTGCGCCTGAATGCCAGCCAGGTAGCACATATGAAAACTATTATATTCACTAGAAATAACGTGAATATAATAGATGTTGTGTAAGTCAATAGTTCATAACTGCCTGAAAAAAGTAAAAGCAAGGCCAAGATCGACAAGGCGAAAACGGTATTCTGAATTCCCATGAACAAGCGATACAAGCGATAATTGTTTTCTTTGAAGTGAATGGTTTCGGAGAGGAAAATTCCCATCAATAAGAACCAATAGCAGCTAGAATAAATTCGAACTTCACTGAAATATAGAAAATCGTAAAAAATAAAATAACGCAATATTCCTAGATTAACCAATACAAATAAAACACCCATGGTGGTGTAGATTAAATAATACAGATGCCATTTCCTTTTTAGTCTGTAATACACAAATCCGGTAAGTGCAAGAAAAATAATGGCAGTGCCTACAAAAGTGAATGCAATGGCAAGCTGTAAGTTTGATTTTTGAAGCAGCGATTGAGTATCTTGCACACTCATTGAAAATTCAATTGTGGTGTGCAATTTCTTTACGGATGCGATCAATGTTATTGTATCTTCCTCGACATTATTTTCAAGAGGAAAAGAATGTCCTCGTAGAAAAGAACTTTTCTGATTTGTTCGATCGCCAAGTATTCCTAGCGACTTTTGATTTTTGTAAATTGCGATGTAATCTAAGTGCACATTGTCAAAATGCCAATATAATTTCTCTTTGGCTACAGATGAATTGTAAATTAATTTGCACCAAATTGTTGTATTCGAGTTATATCCGAACTTAATTTGTTCTTCAGGTTTTACGGCTTTCCAACTCAGTTTATTTAACTCATTTACCTTATAGATCGATTGAGAATCAGTTGCATAATAGAACTTAGCAGTTCCAGTATTTGCTTGTAGCTTGAAACATCCGAAAATAAATATGGTAAGAAGAAGTTTAAATCTTATTATCATGCATCAATTTAAGTAATTCGGCAGTGTTGGTTGTATTCAACTTGCGATGTATATTCTTACGGTGCGTATCTACTGTTGATTTACTGATGGAAAGTAAATCGGCTATTTCCTTGCTAACATGGCCAAGCGATATCAAATGAACAATTTCCCTTTCTTGTTTTGATAAAAGTGTAGCTTTCGTCTGATTGTCAAAAACAAATCCTTCATCAAGTAATTTGTTTGATTTATTGCCTTCAATAGCATCAAATATGTCATTGGTACTTTGCTCTTTTTTTAGGAAATAATCAACCCCCGCTTTTTTTGATTTATCGATAATGTAAGGGTTAAAGTATGCAGATAGAACAATAACAATTGTATCCGATAGTTTTAATTTATTTTTAAAAACAAATTCAATTCCGTCTCCATCGGGCAATTTAATGTCTGCAATTAAAATTTCGAATGCTTGTGCATCTAGCATTTTTTGAGCTTCAGAAATACTCAAACAAATATTAATTTCAATTTTTGGATATTTCGAACGAATTACCTCCGCAATTCCTTCGCAAAAAATTAAATGGTCGTCACAAATCAGTAGTCTATTCTTCTCCATGCTGTTTATTTATCATCCATCTGCACTTTCCCCCCAATTTGCAGCATCCCTTAAAAAGTTATTTTGTTATTGTATTGTTGAAAAGAAATTAAAGCGCACCCATCTGAATCTGAATGTTTTTTTATTTATTCTCTTACTAAAGATTGTCTTAAGTTCGAGATTTAATTTTATTGTTTAGATAAAATCATGCAAAACTGTTCTAGTTCCTTAATACATGTAAATCCCAAACATAATTGTAGTACAAACCAAGCCGAATAAAAAAAATGTGTACGAATATTTAAGTAAAATATATTTCCTTTTCAATACATTTCCTTGTCCATAAAAATCGGCCAATAAACTTCTATAAAGATATTCGTCGTCTTTCAGGATTGTTAGCATGGAGCTTTCAAACTCTTGCGCGGAAAGGCTTGTGAAATTGCCGAAAAACAATAATGTAGATTTTTTATTGTTGACATCATCCTGGCTGAAATTCCCTTTCTTAAAATTTGGGCGTGTAGCCAAAACCGCAAATACAGTCGTTAAAAGCGATGTTAATACAAGCATAATCATCGGAACGAACAATTGGTCCCAGTATTCGATATTTCTCGCTGAAGAACCAATAACAAGAGAAAGCACAACTGTATTAATCGATATCATAATGTTAGCTTTATTGTCGGCTAACATATTCTGCTGGTTGAGGTTGTTAGATAAAACGCGAAAGAATGCGCTTACTCCTGAGTCATGAAATTCCTGCAATTGACTGATTTTAGTATTCTCACTAATTGTTACTTCTGGCATTGAGCAGATTTTGTCGGGCGCAATGATATCGACATTAAATAGGTACACCCAACGAAAAACCAAAGTTAACAATTTGATAACTTACTGATACTAGGTGTTATTGCTCATATATTCATCTTTTCTGTTAGGTTCGCTCAAGGTAAAAAGAGTCAGTATTCTCTATACTTTGGGCTCCACAAAATACATGTCAATTTCACCTTTGCCTTTTGCACTAATTCTTCCTCGGTGCGTGCAATTGAATTGGTCTTTTACCTTTTCGTAAGTTGTGCTACTGATATTTACTTTACCAGGCTCGCCAGAAGATTCCATTCTAGAAGCAGTATTTACTGTGTCGCCCCAAATGTCGTAAGCGAATTTTTTAATGCCTACAATTCCAGCAACTACAGGTCCTGTATGAATACCAATACGGATTTCGAAGAAAGGTAAATCGTTGGCTATTTTTCTAGCTTTCCCTTCTTCAATAAACTGTCGAATTTCGAAAGCTGCTTTGATAATATTTGTTGCTTGATCAGGATCTTCTACCGGAATTCCACCTGCTGCCATGTAAGCATCACCAATGGTTTTAATCTTTTCAATTCCATATTTCTCCATGATCCGATCGAAGGCGGAAAAACACTCGTGAATATCTCTGACCAAATCCTTCGGACTTAATTTCTCCGACATGGCAGTAAATCCTTTGAAATCGGTAAACAACACCGTTACTTCTTCCATTAGACGTGCCTCTGCTTCTCCTTTTTCTTTTAATTCTTCAGCGACTTCCGCTGGTAAAATATTCAGCAATAATTCGTCGCTTCTTTTTTTCTCTTTTCCAATTCTATTCCTTTGTTTAAAGAAAACTCCAGCAAATAAAAGTACAATCACAAATCCTCCAATAAAACTGTTGCGCACTATTTTCTGGCGACTGATCTCTTTCTGCTTTAATTCTGTGTCTTTGGTTAACAGTTTAATTTTCGATTCCTTTTTTTCTAAGTCAAAATTGAATTGCAGTAGACCTAATTTTTTATCTGTATTTACATTGTAAATTGTATCTTTAATAGACGAAAATAATTCTTGATATTTAAATGCATTTTTGAAGTCGTTTATTGTTGAATAGGAATTTTTTAGGCCCTCATAAATTTCTTTATTTTCAAATGTGAAGTTTAACGGAACGGAAATTATCAAAGCATCCTCGTATGCTTTAATTGCAAGTTTATGTTCATTATTGGCTGCATATGTTTGAGCTATAGCCAATAATGATTGAGTCATGTCAAGCTTGGTGTCTAAGCTCTTTGCGTAGTCATATGCTTTTTTGTGTGTGATTAAGGCTTTATTGAATTCCTTTCTTCTGGAATATACTTTTCCAATGTAATTCATTGTCCAGATTAGTTCCGGAGTCCCTTCAAGAGCTGTATATGCTTTGTTTAAATAGAAAAGAGCCTTTTCGTCATTCTTTAAATTGAAGTAAGTAATTCCTAAATTACCTGCGGAAGTTCCAAATTCATATTTTTTATTTGTCTTTATGCTTAGAAAATAGGCTTTCTGAAAATAATCTAAAGCTTTATTGTATGTTGCTGGCTTGTTTAAATTTAATGTCCCGATATTATTTAATGAAGAAATAATCCTATTTGTATCGTTGATTTCTTCTGAAATTTTAAGTGCTTTTAAATCTAATTCCAAAGATTTGGCATCATCGCCTTGGTTGTAATAAATAGCAGCCTGGTTGCTCAACATATTGGCAACGCCTCTTTTGTCTCCAATGAAAGAGTAAATCTTTAATGCTTCATCCCAAGCAGACAAAGCTTCTAAATACTGCCCTTTCAGATAATAGCCCATCCCTACATTTTTATTTGCTAGTGCAAGACCTCGGTTAAATCCTATTGATTTTGCTAGCTCTTTTGCAGAAAATGCTATTCGTATAGATGTATCGGGTTTGTCGTTGACGTACTCTCTGGCCAATTGATTTAATACGTTCACACGCGTTGAATCTGGAATGCGCTTATTTAAAATTTGCATCAAACTGTCGGATGCAGACGCATAGGAATTCGAACAATTCCAGAGCACTAACAAAAAGAATATCCGACGTAAAAAACGCATTCCAAAATCCATCTTAGATTGCGAATATCGGAGAATTTGATTTACCGATTGCTTTCCTTTTACATTATTCAAGTTGAACGGATATAAGATTCGTTCTTTAGGCAATCAAATTCAATTGAAAAATTTGGACAAAAAAAAGGCTCGACAACATGCCGAGCCTTTTCTAGTTTCAAAATATCTACTGCTTTACATAGCGCAATTCTCTTTGCCCTTCTGCATGTTCAATTCTAATCAAATACAAACCATTGGCTTCATTGTCTAAATTGATTTGCAGTGTTGCATCCTCAGATTGAACTACTACGTTTCTAACCAATTGACCAGTGGTAGTAAAGATCTGAATTACAGAATTTTGTTTGATTCCACTGATGTTTAACTGCCCGTTTCCTGGATTAGGATATACAATTGGTTCCGTTTCATTTACCAATTCAATTGTTTCTGATCCATCTGGAACGTCTTGGCCCATTCTGCAAGATACCGCGCAAACTGATAAACTACGCGTAGTTGATGTTCCGCAGCTGTTCGAAGCTCTCACTATTACACTACCATTGCTGGTTCCAAACTTCACTGTAATGGATGCTGTACCTTGTCCACTGGTAATTGTAGCACCGCTTGGAACTGTCCAAGTATAGGTTAACCCTTGTACCATTGGTGTACTGTAAGCCACGTTTTGCTGATTTCTGCAGAAAGTGGTAGGTCCAGAAATTGACGATGGAGTTGAAGGCAAACGGCTTAAGCTTAGGCTCCTAGCGGTTCCTGTTCCACAAGAATTTACGGCCCTAACCGTGATAGACCCACTATTAAAGTTTGATGGTAAGCTTACCGTAATGTTCGTTCCATTGTTCGAAGTAATGCTACAGCCTGAAGGAACTGTCCAAATGTATGATGTTGCTCCAACTACTGGCGAAACGCTGTAATTGAAGCTTCCGCCTCCACACAAGTTATTGGTAGGTCCTGAAATTGAAGCTGGAATTGCAGGGACATTTCTTCCAAGCGTTAAGCAGCTGGTTGAACTTTGTCCACAACCGTTTACCGCACGAACGCTTAATGTTCCACTGTTGAATGAATTGCCAAAACTTAAGGAGATTGTGTTAGTTCCCAAGCCTGAAACTATCGTCGTTCCTGAAGGTACAGACCACAAATATGAAGTAGCATTGCTAACCGATGCAACTGAGTAAACTACTACCTCACCAGGGCAAGCTTTCGATGCTCCAGCAATATTCGCTGGTGTTGCTGGTGTTGAAGCATTCAGCGATAACTCTCTGGTGGAGCTATTTCCACAAGCAGAATTCGCTCTCACTCTTAATGTCCCACCGCAGAAGCTCGATCCTACCAAAACCTGGATCGAAGTTGTTCCAGATCCGCTCACCAAGGTAATACCTGAAGGAATTGTCCAAGTGTAAGATGAAGCATTTGCAACCGAAGCAATCGAATAGTTTACTTGTGTATTTGTACCTCTAAATGCACACAAATTTGTAGGGCCTGAAATTGCCAAAGGAGTCGTTGGTGCCGACTTAGTTACTGCGATACTTCTCTGAATTGAAGCTCCACATCCGCTAACCGTTACACCTACAGAACCACTATTAAATGTTGATGGGAATCTGAAGCTGATAGTTGAAGTTCCTTGACCAGTAATGTTCGTAGATCCTGAAGGGATTGTCCAAACAAAATTACTTGCATTGGATGCTTGAACTGTATAGGTCGCTAGGGTTCCTGTTGTTCCTTGGTGCGGACAAGCATTGGTTGGACCAGCAATTGTGCCCGTAACGCTTACTTGTGGCGTAACAACTAAGTTCAATCTATATTCTTGGCAGTTAATTGTGAAGTTATAAGTGCCAGTTAAATTGTAAACTTGATTGTTAATTGACCAAGTAAATGGACTGCAAACTGTTACATTCGTAACGATCGCAGGTGCAGGAGTCCCAGTTACAACCCAAGCGCATGTTGAATTATTGAACGTTGCTGTCTGCCAACAAGCCAATCCTGTAGGTTGCGCAGGTTGTGTTCCAGTTACAACCCAAGCACAAGAAGTTGTATTGAAGTTCGCAGTTTGCCAACAAGCCAAGTTTGTAGGTTGCGCAGGTTGTGTTCCAGTTACAACCCAAGCACAAGAAGTTGTATTGAAGTTCGCAGTTTGCCAACAAGCCAATCCTGTAGGTTGAGCTGGTTGAGTTCCAGATACAACCCAAGCACACGAAGTTGTATTGAAGTTCGCAGTTTGCCAACAAGCCAATCCTGTAGGTTGAGCTGGTTGAGTTCCGGTTACATCCCAAGAACAAGTTAA
>CANHIS010000106.1 GCA_947460255.1 Bacteroidota bacterium | reverse complement strand
GGTGGCTCTTGAAATATTTTGATAATTTGTAATAAGACTAATAACATGTGTGAATGTGCTTCATTCTTAAGAAATTGCCTTAAACTGTTTTGAATAAAAAATAAATTCTTCCATTAACAGTGGTTTCACTTCTAACAGGCATTTGTAGTTCAAGAATCATCATATAGTTGTGAGGTTTATGATCCATTTGTTAAATTTTATCCAACAGCCCCGCAGCGTTATGCATCAAAACGTTGTGACCAATAGTTCGTCAGGTTAAGTTTCATCAAGAGTAGTTATTAGTGCTCATTTTAGATTTATTTGACTCAAAGTGCAGATAAGTTGCAGTTTAACTGCCTATATTTGAAGGATGAAAACATATACATTCTTATTAATTTCAATTTTATTCTCACTTGCCACGCATCTCAATGCCCAAAACAATACTGTTTCTGCAGGTGGGGATGCCGAAGGTTCTAATGGTAGTATCTCATTTACCGTAGGCCAAGTTGTTTATACATCTGCCGAAGGTTCTAATGGTTCAATAAACCAAGGTGTTCAACAACCCTATGATTTAGAAATCATAACAGGTATTGAGCACAATGAGATTGAGTTAACCCTATACCCGAATCCCACACTCGGTCAATTCAATTTATCAATAGCAGATGCGAGAACAAGCGAATATTCAATTCAACTTTTTGATGCTGCTGGTAGGTTACTTTTAACCAAGAAACAACTTCTTGAGCTTAATTCCATCTCTTTGGAATCTTATGCAACAGGAACCTATGTGCTTTCGGTTTTCAAGAAAGACGAGTTAATTAAGTCTTTCCGTATTGTTCGCAATTACTAATTCAAACTTCCATAATTGATCATTTCTTGTCATGAAGAAACTCCTATTCCTTCTAGTTGCTTTGTTTTTCGTAGGGTACATTCAAGCCCAAGCTCCTCAAAAATTTTCTTACCAAGCTGTAGTGCGCAATGTAAATAATCAATTGATTTCAAATGGATCGATTGGCGTCAAGCTCAGTATTTTGCAAACGAGCGAAACAGGATCTGTTGTTTATCAAGAGATTTTTAATCCTAATCCAGTAACAAATAACAATGGTTTATTAACCTTAGAAGTAGGAGGAGGGATTCCGATTACAGGCGCATTTTCATCAATTAATTGGGCAAATGGTCCATACTACATCAAATCAGAATTTGATCCCAATGGAGGAACTAATTATACTGTCGTTGGCACGAGTCAATTGTTAAGTGTTCCATATGCTCTATTTGCGGGCAATTCAGCTGGTGGAGCCTCTCTTCCTGCAGGAACAAATCAAGGAGATATTCTTTATTGGAATGGCACTAATTGGGTTGTTCTACCTGTTGGTACTGAACGACAAGAACTGACTATTTGTAATGGCCAATTAAGATGGGCGCCTTATTTACCGGCAGTAACAACAAATACATCGGTTACAAATATTAATGATTCAACCGCAACTTGTTCAGGAACTGTAACAAACGATGGATGCGGTAATGTTTCAAGAGGCTTTTGTTATTCAACTTCACAAAATCCAACTATTTCAAATTCTAATGTAAGTGCTGGGATAGGATTGGGGGCTTTTCAAGGCGAAATTGGTATTAATCCAGGAACAACATATTACCTAAGAGCTTATGCAACCAATGGTGCAGGTACAGTTTATGGAAATCAAGTTACATTTCAAACTCCTCAAGTTACTTTACCATCATTAACTATTGATTCGGCTAGTTTCACAAGAATTTACGAGGATACTATTAATTTATTCTCATTTCAACAGTATTTTCGAGGCCAATTGACAAGTACAGGTGGCGAACCTACCACAACTGGTTTTGTTTGGGCAACTACTTCAAGTCCGGATTTATCTGATTCTTTTGTGACTTATGGTACATTATCTAATCCTACTAGTTTCACAACAAACGAATATTTAGATTTCGATGCTTGGTGGTATTCAAATAATCAAACACCAATTTTATACCCGAACACAACTTACTATGTTCGAGCTTTTGCAACTAATTCAGCAGGAACGGCATATTCCAATCAACTAGTTATTCAAACTGAAGCTGGTGTTGAAGGTACATCTGGGCCAGGTGGTGGGAAAATAGTTTACGATAAAGGAGATTATATTAACGGTTGGAGATACTTGGAGATTCCAAATTCTGATTTGTCAACAGCTTCAACATGGGGCTGCTCAGGCGCCTATATATACACTTTAGCACAAGGCTTAGAAAATACAAATATTATAACAGCAGCATGTTCTACTTCTGGCATTGCTGCTACAATTTGTTCTAATTTTTCTCAAAATGGATATAGCGACTGGTTTCTGCCTAGTGCAGAAGAGTTTATATATATGTTTTACGCTACTAATTATCTGCCTTCAATAGCAAATATTGCCGGAGTCTATTGGACTTCTACAACTGCTCGAGATAGTTGGAATGATGGTTATAATGATAATAATGCATTTTCTTTAAATGCGGCAGGTACTACACTTTCTGGACTTCTACCAACATTGCGTACTAATGCCCTAAAAGTGCGCGCAATGCGCAGATTTTAATTCAATGAAAAAGACTCTTCATGTTTTAGTAACAGGGCTATTAATATTAATTTGGAATATTGCTTTTGCCCAAGCCCCTCAAAAATTCTCTTACCAAGCAGTTATTCGCAATGCGAGCAATCAGCTTATTGGTAATCAGATTGTAGGATTAAAAGTCAGCATTTTGCAAGGAAGTACATCTGGGAATACTGTTTTTTCGGAATTACATGCTCCAATTACCAACAGCAATGGCCTCATCAGCATCGAAATTGGTGGAGGTTCTCCCTTAAATGGCAACATCAGTTCTATCGATTGGGCGAATGGTCCTTTTTTCATACAAACTGAAACGGATGTCGATGGCGGCAATAATTACACAATTACAGCTACATCGCAATTAATGAGTGTGCCGTATGCCTTATATGCATTAAATTCTGGAAGTAGTATTCCAGGGCCACAAGGAGCGCAAGGACCTACAGGATTGACTGGTGCAACAGGTCCGGCTGGAGCCCAAGGGCCAATAGGCTTAACCGGACCAGCAGGTGCAACTGGAGCTCAGGGAGATCAAGGTTTAATTGGTTTGACAGGTCCTCAAGGATTAACTGGTGCTACCGGACCACAAGGTGTTCAAGGTCCAATTGGTTTAACTGGACCTGTAGGTGCTACTGGCCCACAAGGTCCGATAGGATTAACCGGCCCTCAAGGACCCGCAGGTCCACAAGGAGCGACAGGTTCGCAAGGTCTAACTGGATTAACGGGCCCACAAGGCCCTGCAGGACAAAATGGAGCAACGGGTCCACAGGGCCCAATTGGACCACAAGGGCCTCAGGGAAATCCTGCAACCGATGACCAACAATTAAGTGTATCAGAAACAGGCGATACATTGTTTTTGCAGGGTGGTGGATTTGTAATAATTCCTGGAATTAGTGGTGCTAATTTTGGAAACAATGTTTTTCATTCATGTGGTACAAATAACATTCATAATCCTTCGAAATCTTATGGAACTTTGACAGATCAAGAAGGCAATACATATAAGACAATAATTGTTGGTAGTCAAGAATGGATGGCTGAGAATTTAAAGACAACAAAGTATCGAAATAGCAATATTATTCAAAATATTACTGATGGCAGCCAATGGGGAGAAGCGACGCTAGGAGCATGGTGCAATATTGAGAATAATGATTTTTACAATTGTCCTTATGGAAAACTATATAATTGGTATGCTGTAACAGATCCTCGAGAGGTTTGTCCAACAGGCTGGCGAATTCCTTCATTGCAGGATTGGTATAATTTGTTCGAGTATTTGGATCCCGCTTACAACTTTGAACCTCAAAATCCGACTGTTGGGACTGATTTAAAAAGCACAGTTAATTTGTGGATTTCGCCAAATAATTCTTCAAATTCAACCGGGTTTTCAGTTTTACCTGCTGGTTACCGGCAAGGAACTGTATTTTCCAACACTTTTTCTGGAGGAACGGATGCGTTTATCTGGACTTTATCTACAAGTGCAAATAATAATGGAGTGAGTATTTACTTAAATAACGCAGCTAGTTATGTAAATATTAGCGAACTGAATAAAACTGTTGGAGCGTCAGTTAGATGCATTAAAGATTGATTTCCAAAATAAAATATTTTGCCGAACCTAAAGCTCAAATAAAAAATGAAAAAAATAATTTTTTCAATTGCTTTGACACTGCATATTTCTGCATTAATATTCGCCCAAGCCCCTCAGAAATTTTCTTACCAAGCAGTTATTCGCAATGCGAGTAATCAGCTGATTGGTAACCAGATTGTAGGGTTAAAAGTCAGCATTATACAAGGAAGCCCATCTGGGAATTCTGTTTTTTCGGAATTACATGCTCCATTAACCAATAGCAATGGACTTATCAGCATCGAAATTGGTGGTGGTTCCCCAATTAATGGAAATATCAATTCAATTGATTGGGCTAACGGTCCTTTTTTCATACAAACTGAAACGGATATCGATGGGGGTAATAATTACACAATTACAGCTATATCGCAATTAATGAGTGTGCCTTATGCCTTATATGCATTAAATTCTGGAAGTAATATTCCGGGGCCACAAGGAGCGCAAGGCCCGCAAGGTTTAGCAGGTCCAGCTGGCCCTCAAGGACCAATAGGTTTGACAGGTGCTACTGGCCAACAAGGCCCAATTGGATTAACTGGACCTACAGGAGCTACTGGGCCACAAGGGCCAATTGGTTTGACAGGCGCAACAGGTGTTACTGGCCAACAAGGCCCAATTGGCTTAACTGGACCTGCAGGAGCTACAGGGCCTCAAGGGCCAATAGGTTTGACTGGTGCTACAGGGCCACAAGGTCCAATTGGGTTAACTGGACCTGCAGGTGCTACTGGAACTCAGGGTCCGATCGGTTTGACAGGAGCTCCAGGTCCGCAGGGGGGACAAGGTTTAATAGGGGCTACTGGACCACAAGGGCCTCCGGGGCCTCAATTGCCAGGTAGTTTTGAGCATTTTATTGGAGAACAGTTTGAGGGAGGGGTCGTATTTCATCTATGGAAAGATAGTGCTGGCGAGGAGCATGGGTTAATAGTAGATCTTGTTGACTTGAGTATTTCACAGCAATGGAGTAATATTATTAGTGCTTCAGTGGGTCCTAATGCACAAAGCACTTGGGATGGATTAAGCAATAGTATTGCAATTGTAAATCAAGCAGGGCATGTTAATAGCGCAGCTTTACTTTGCTTAAATAATAGCAATGGTGGACAGAATGATTGGTATTTACCAGCTATAGATGAACTGGAGATTCTTTATAATAATAGGATGGTCGTTAATTCCACACTAAGAAGTATAAGTGGTGGTAGTGAATTGAAAAAGCTAAACGAAAATTTAATTTTTATTGTTTATTGGAGTAGTACAGAACTCCTTGAAAATAATGCTTGGGAGTACTTCTTTGCTACAGGAACTGCGGATTATTTTTATGGTGATTATGGGAAAAGTTCATTAAATTATGTTCGTTCAGTTAGAAGATTTTAATGTGATTTCTAGTCTTAGTGCGGTTGAGCTTTTAGATAATTAATTTAAAAATATCAAGTATTAGTCGAAATATAGTACAGTAAGCTGTTCTTCAAGATATTTCAATTTACACAGCTTCATAGGAGATAAAACAAGTTTTCGACAATTGCTTATTGAAGGCTATTGTGCTGATATTCTGACTGATGAAAATTTTAAACCAAGCCTAAATTAGCCTAAAGTTTAAGATATTGAGATAGTTGCAGTGGTACCTGTTTCCTAGTAAAAAATGACTCTGTTGGTATGCTTTCCTCGATTCTGAAAATCACATACCCTCAATATTGTAGAACATTGTCAGATAGGACTAATGGATTTTTGGAGAATGACTTCAATCCGAAAAATTTTCTATTTAGACTTGAAGATGATCGAACAAATTTATAGTTTTAACAAGGTTTACTAATGTTTAAATAACAAATAATGGCCAAGGTATGGGGGTGAATTATCGGCAATTACTAGAGGATAAAAGATGGTTTGATAAAAGGCTTGAGATAATCAAAAGAGATGAATTTATTTGCCAACGTTGTAGTAATACAAAGTTGCTTGAATTTAATAAAAATGAAATTAGCAATGGGGTTATTGGTACTGACGGATTTATGTATTTGTTTTATAATAATCATTGGTTCAAATTAAAAAATATATCTAGTGAAATTATTCAATTACTTCGTGTCAATGAATTTACTATTCAATTTAATAATACAAGATTAGAGGTAAATAAAAAAGGGGGAGAGGATTTCGTTGATATAGAATTAATTGGGATTCGAAAGCTCGATTCGTTTGAAATTGAGATGCATAGGTTAAATGATCTTTTGAATTCTTTTATAAAATTAAATTTAAACAAGAAAGAATACTTGAATGACATTTTAAATGGTCATCAACATGTTTTTGAAAAACTTGGGTATGAAAAATTTGTTTCAATTCTTAATGGTGAAGAAGTATTTGTAATTTCAGACTATAAAAAGCAAGATGAATTTGATTGGATATATTTATTTAAACTTAATGTACACCATACTTACTATAAAGAAGGCAAATTACCCTGGGAATACGAGGATGATTCTATGATCACTTTATGCGAGGATTGTCATGCTGAAATACACGAAAAAGAACAAATACAATATTTAGATAAAAACGGACATCCAAGACTTAATCTTTCCAATTGTCAAAAGTGCAGCGGCACTGGTTATATACCGATGTATAACTATTATTATAATGGGATTTGTTTTAATTGTGATGGGACTGGTTTCCATGATAGTTCTTCTTAATGTGCTATAGAATGGCCTGTGTGCTCTGATAATATTGAGTTTTATTATATTTATTTGGATAAATAGCAGATACAATAGATCGACCAAATTTAATTTAGTTAAAACCTAAATCTTACTATATTTACCAAACTTTCAATAATTCACCAATATGGAAAACTCAGTCGATGATTTAATTGTATATACTTTGATCCCTTTGGCACTTGGGGTTTTTTTAGGGTATTATATCTATGGATGGTATGCACACAGAACTTCTCGAGACAAGTCCTATAAAGAGCTTGAAAAACAATTAAAACTTCAAACAATATATCTCGAAAAGTTGGCCGGCCCCATAGATGAACAAACCCGCTTACGAATCGAGGAATTAGAAAAGACCACGGTGGAGAATGAGGTGTCAAATAAACAAACGTCTGTTTGATGGATATCTTTAATATTCATGAAATTCAGACGGTTTGGGGATACAAAAGCATAGAGCTTATTCATGGTGACATAACACAATTGGATAGCGAATTGGATTGCTTGGTGGTTTCTGCATTCAAAAACGGTTTTCTACCTACCCCAGGTACAGTGCTTGGATCATTACATAGCTATCACAATATTCTGCTAAATGATTTAATTGAAAAAGCTCCAATCAATTTGAGAACTCCTTTTAATATCTGGATTTCAGAGAATTTGAATGTCTCAAATTTCAAGCGAATTGCATGTATTGAAATTGTTGGCACTAACTTAGAAATTGATACGGTATTCAAGAGCCTTACAACTTTGTTACTAATCTGTGAAACACATAACATCAAGTTAAATTCTATAGCTTTGCCAATCCTAGGCTCTGGAAGGCAAGGTCTTAATCCTGAATTGATCATACCTTACATATTAGAAAACACTTACAACGCGCTTAAGAATGTTAAGCAGTTAAACAAGGTTTTATTTGTAGAGATTAATGAAGAAAAAGTTCAGCTGCTGAATGAAGCTATAAATAAGTATCTCAAGCGCGATGACTCAGTAACAACTCGCTTGCCTCAGACAGATATATCAAAAAATATTATAGAGGAGTTAATTGTTAATTTGATTAAAATAAAAATGAATTTACCATCGAACGGAACTATTGATGAATTGATTCACTGTCTTAAATCTGAACAAACAAGAATATTTGAAACATCCATTTTAGGGCGCAGGCTAGTGGAGAAAATTGTGCTCGATATTCTAAATGAATCAAGCCGTAAAGAAGATCTTAAAAGGTCGATAGACAGGTTGCATAGCAAGCAAATTGCGACTTGGATTATCAGTTACATGCATATTATCAGAACATTTGGCAACTTTGCTGCCCACGATTCAAATATGCTTGATAAATTTCCTCGAAAACTATCTGAAAATGATATAATTAATTATCTATTCAGCCTTAATCGAGTAACTGACTTTTGGTTAGAGTATGATTCGTTTAGAAGAAAAATAGTTAATTGAAGCCGGAATCATTCGGTCCGAGATTATTTATCAACGTATAAAATACTCAATCGCATTAGGGTAATGATCCCCGATTATTTTGAGTTTTGATGTATTGTCCAAAACAATTGCTCTGCAGTGCTTGTCATGTGAGCATATTTTTTCCTCCAAAAGCTCATGGTATTTTATAAATATCTCAAGAGCTTCATAGAATTTATTTAACTGTTGTGCAGTTTGAATTTCATAAGCATTACTTAGGTCTATTGAATCTTTAGCATGCATAACTTTATTACGAAGGTCAATCAATGATTTTTTCTCCCCAGACGTTGAAATAGGAAAAACATTTCTGCCCAATTCGCTTATTCCAAATTCTAGCAAATGTGATAGGTTGAAAAGTTGTAGGTCAGACTGATGTTCTATATTCTTCTTCTTAAATATTGAACTGTAAGAATCAAATTGCCCTCGCCAATATTCCTTACTATTGCCTTTTTGGGTCATTGATTCCATAAAATCAAGTAAATCCCTATTAGTAAACTCATTTAACTGAAGTAAGTGGCGTAAATTCCTTTCAAACAGCAGGTAATCTTGTTGAATGGCTTGTGTAATTCCATTTCGGTTTAAATCTGAAATGTGCACCACGCCTTTGGTTATTTTCCCATCTACAACAAATACAACATTGTGTTTTGCAATAATCAGTCGGCTTCGAAACTGTTGGTCTAGAATCGAAACGAAAGGCGATATACTCGTGTTTTCATCTATAGGTTTAATTTTAAATACATTCCTTTCGCGTTCTGCATATTGAGCCAGTCCAATTAAAGGGAGAAAATCAATATTCAAATAGTCACAAACCCTAAGACATTCCTTTTCGCATGAAGCTTCATAATAGAGAAGGTTTTGGGATGTTATATCTCCTACAGTAAGCGACTTAATTTTCATGCTTGCAGCATTTATGGTTAATGACTTCGTAATCCAAATTTATCCAATTTCCTTTTCAAGGTATCTCTTGCCACACCAAGTACCTCAGCAGTAACTAGAATATTGCCTTGATTAATTTTGAAAACCTTCGCAATATGACGTTTTTCTGCTTCTTCTAATGATAGGGTTGATTCATTTGCTTCAATTAGCTTATCAGGCAAGTCGCTTTTATCAATCTCTTGTTTACCTTTTATATAAAGCTGTATAATTAAATTCTCAAGCTCACGAATATTCCCCTTATAATCATAGTGCTCTAAGATACTCATGGCCTGAGGCTTGAAAGATAACAACTCGCTTCTTTGAAGTCGATCTGCAACTGCTGCTACAAAAAATCCTATCATTTGACGAACTTCTTTAACGCCACGCTCCCTTAAAGGAGGAAGGTTAAGTGATGTAACAGCCAATCGATAATACAAATCCCATCTAAACTGGTCTTGGTCGCACATTAGCTCCAGGTTCTTATTGGTAGCAGCAATTACTCTTACATCAATAGCTTTTTCAGTATTTGAACCGATTGGTTGTATTTTCTTACTCTGAAGAACGCGTAATAACGAAACCTGCATGCGTGGGGACACATCGCCTATTTCATCCAGAAAAAGTGTACCTCCGTTCGCTGCTTCGAAAAGCCCAATTTTCTTTGCATCAGCACCTGTGAATGCGCCCTTCTCATGACCAAATAACTCGCTTCTCAGTAGATCATCCGAGAATGCAGCACAATTAATAGCCATGAATGGTTTGATTTTTCTGTGTGAGGCATTATGAATAAAATGTGCTAAATGTTCTTTTCCTGTTCCATTCTCTCCGAGAATTAAACAGCCGATATCGTTTGTAAGGGCAATTCTTTCTGCCATTTCGTATACTGGGCGAATGCTCTCACTGATTACATAAGAGTCTGAATTGCTTCCATTGTCTAAACTTCTCTGGATGATGTTTATTTGTTTTGGAAAGAGACTGCTATCAAGACTCACCAGCTCCTTCTCAGGGATTCTCTTTGATGGAGTAAATTCTGCTGAACGTATCTGAAATAAATTAACTCTGTCCTTATAATTTAAGCCGAGCAAATACCAAGCAACTTGCATAGTTGGAGTGCCCGGGCTAATGAAGATGTCTATTGTTCCGGGAACTGTTTGTAACCATGCACTTATAATGCTGTAAATCTCTTGCAGATTAATGGGATCGTCAATTTTTAGGAACTGACCGGCTAAGATTCGTTTCGGAAAGGCCTCATGCAAAGCTTTGATAAGCAGAATCATGCGACTGTCATTGTTTGATTCGTCGTTTCTTTGAAGGATAATATGCTGCTCATAGGCTTCGTCCCAGAAATACCGGTGAAGATTAAATGTTGGGCCATTCTCATTTACCTGTTCAAGAAAGCGCGACTTGGCTCCTTTCTGCTCATGCATAAAGTCATTATTGTATGCATACCATGATATCAACGTCTTTTTCAACTGGCTTATATTTAGCCATCAAATATATAAATTAGTCAGTTATAAAAGCTCTTCGATTTTATTAAAGTCTGTTATTCAATACTATACATAATACAGGATTGATGGCATATGAGTTGAAAGTCTGGGTTCAACCAAAAGCATCAACATAACACATATGGACGCATCTGCAAGAATTCTTAACCTTCTCGAAATCACACCTACAAATGAGCAAAAGGTAGCTCTTGAAATGGCCGGTCAATTTATCTCAAGTAATTGTAGCGATGACTTCATGATCATTCAAGGATCTGCAGGGACAGGGAAATCAACCATTGTTAAGGCAATAACAGATTATCTCAGCGACACTAATCAATCATTTGCTCTTGCGGCACCCACAGGAAAAGCGGCAAAAGTGATGCAATCGAAAACTGGCCATTCCGCAAAAACGCTTCATAGTTTAATTTACAATACTGAACAACTAGAAAATGGCTCTGGGGTTAAACTTACTCGTAAAACGAATTTGAATCAGGCAGTATGCGTATATATAGTAGATGAGGCTTCGATGATAAGTGATAAACAAAGTAGCTCAGAAAAATTTGTTTCTGGAACTCCACTTTTATCAGATTTCATTAAGTATGTCAAAGAGGGTAACAAACTGAACAAAATTATTTTTAT
>CANHIS010000105.1 GCA_947460255.1 Bacteroidota bacterium | reverse complement strand
CTATATTCTTAAGAATGCTACTAACTTAAGGAAGTGCATTGAAAATGGCCACTTCTTCCAAGGGATAGAAAGCGAACGAATTAACAATAGAACTACTGGAGCTTTATACAAGTTTATTGAACTTTTCGAAAAGGAAAACTTTGGTAAAGTAGCTTTGATTGCCTGGACCAATAAAGATGTTAATTGGTTTAACAATGCTATAAGGACGCGTTTAGGATTTGATAATTCTAGGCTTTGTGTTGGAGATCAAATTTCGATGCATCAAAACTGGCTTGGCAATGGTCATTTGATTTTGAAAGGCGAAACAGGAATAATTCGTTCGGTAAACACTATTGAAATGTATGCTGGTATGAACTTCGTAACTGCAGAAATAGAGTTCACGGATCATAAAGGCTCTCCATTTCAAATTACTAGTAAAGTACTTATGGAAAGCCTCACTTCAGAAACAGGTGAAATTGGACCTGAAAATGAGAATGCAATGTTTGCAGAAGCAATGAAAAGAAATGGTGCATTCAGAGAAAGTAAGTCAATAGCAGACGATAAATACCTAAGTGCTCTTCGACTACGATATGCTTATGCAACTACCTGTCATAAGGCTCAAGGAAGCGAATGGGAGCATGTAATTCTTCACCCATACATGAACAAAGATCCTAGGTGGCAGTATACCGCTATCACCCGCGCATCCAAAGAGCTATACACATTCGCAGCGTAATACAACTTCAACTATGGAAAAAAGCAAATTGATTCACAAAATGAACCCTATGGAGTTTAATGCCAGTATTCACCAGCTAGAACTTTTTAAAATAGCTGTTTTCAGTAAGGATATCGAATTGCTGGATAGATTGTTAAGTGATAAATACAAATATCTTGGAGGCAAGTCAAAACTTGAAACACTTGAAACATTTAAAAACTATTTTGCCCAAGATTTGCCAGAAGAGTGTTTAACCACTGAAGTCAATTTTCTAATAAGTACACGCATCTTGGCCGGTTGTGTAGCCTTAAGGTTTTACAATGGACATTGGCCGCTTCCTGACTCAATAGAGGAGCTAGGAAGCGCCTTCGTGTTAAAGTTTGTTGGAGGGCTTATAGCAGGTATAGAGTTGAGCACAGAGGTATGCAGCGAGGAGGGGCTTGAAGAATTAAGCAGGCTTAACTAACTGAATTTTACAACCCTATGATTTTAAGTAAAAGTAGTGAATTGAAATTTTACATTGGATTCATTAAGAGAAAAAAACTTATTTTAGCCAACTGTTCAACTCTGCAAATAGACTGCACAGTTGGTAAATAATTTTGTCGAAGTTCTTTAAGCCTGCTGCAAGATATTGATTTTTGCCAACTGGAAACCATGTTTCAAATCGGTTGGTGTCTTAGAGCAATCTAAGATGAATGTTTCTTTCTATTGGTTATTACTAGATTAAGTCATATTTAGTATCAACTTATAAGATGAAACTCTTATTGACATGTTTTCTTATTTATTATAATTAACATTTTAATAAATACGGAATTGCATAAACAAAGAATAATGTAGCAGGCTTAATTGAACTTTTTTATAAGTTATGAAATTAGAACAGAGTCAAATCGAAAAAATAAAAACCGACTTCAGAATAATGAAGTCCAAAGAAGATTTTTTGCAGTTATTAAACAATACCAAACCAATTATTTATGGAAAAAATTCAGTGCCATTTGAACTAAAGCAGCTAACATGGTATGGCAATCCAAAACTAGGAGGGAAAAGATATGTGGAGTTTAAAATCAAGAAAAAAACATCGAATACATTTAGAAGTATTCATGCTCCAGTTAGCGGATTAAAGGCAATACAAAAAACACTTGCGCTTATTTTACAATGCATCTATGAGCCGAATTTCGCGGCAATGGGTTTCGTTAGGAATAGGTCAATTTTAGATAACGCCAAATTACACGTCGGCAATAATTATGTTTACAATATTGATCTTAAAGATTTCTTTCCTTCAGTTGACCAAGCAAGAGTCTGGAAATGTTTGCAATTGGAACCATTCAACTTGAAAGATCGTTTGGTTATCAATAATTTAATTGCATCCTTATGTTGTACTCAATTGGAGGTAGAACGTCTAGCGGAAAATGGAGATTGGCAAAAAGTAAAGCGTAACGTATTGCCGCAGGGAGCTCCCACCTCTCCAGTTATAACAAATATAGTATGTCAACGACTAGATTATAAATTGTCAGGCGTAGCAAAACGTTTTGGTCTAAAATATAGTCGCTATGCCGATGATATCACTTTTAGTTCTATGAAAAACGTTTATAAGAATGATAGTGATTTTATAAAAGAATTACGCAGGATAATCGCTGAGCAAAACTTTTATATTAAAGAAAGCAAAACTCGTTTGCAAAAAGATGGCTTCAGAAAAGAAGTAACCGGTTTGTTGGTGAATGATAAGGCAAATGTGCAGAAGCGATATATTAAGCAGTTGCGTATGTGGCTTTATTACTGGGAGAGGTATGGCTATGATAAGGCCTATTATTTTTTTGTTAAGCAATATTTAGTTGAGAAAGGCCACGTTAAAAAAGGTAGACCCGAAATGAAAAATGTCGTTGCAGGAAAACTGCATTTTCTTAGAATGGTGAAGGGGGAGGATAATGAATTGTATTTAAAGTTGAAGGCCAGGTTTGATGCTTTAATAGATTCTCCTACTGTTTTAAACAAAAGGCAAGCGCACCTAGAAAAAGTATTAAACGTATTATTTAATAAAGGTCTTGATGAAGCAATGAACATTTACAAACCCTAGATTGAATGAAATACAAAAAAGATAATCTTGTCAAATTTATTAATCTGGTTGAAGAAATTTCTATACAACCAGGAAATGAATGGTTTAAGGAAAGTTTGCAGAATAAATTTTCTTCAAATAATATCTCAAGCAAAAAGGATGCTGAATCTCTTGAAGCAAAAATAAACTTGATTAAGGATTATTTATCTATTGACCTTAACCGTGTAATTGACTACTCACACTTTGATGAACCAGTGAAAGAATCATTATTTAGGGACTGCATCGAAATGGGAAGATATCAAAAAGGTACTCCAAATCATAAAATTGATTTTGGAGAATTTTGTAGATATGCCCATCTGCAATGTGAAGAAATGATTAACTATTATTTTAATAAAATATCTGGTCAAAGTATTGATTTAATCGATCACTTTATAAAGGAAAAAGTAGCTAGATATAATCCGGTAAAAAAGCCTTTGGAAATACATCATATTAATTACACTTACAAATTGTCAGCATTAAAATCAATGTCCGATTTATCAAGAAGTACATTAGATGTTCTTTGGTTTTTAAACGATTTCAGAAACGAGTTAAGCCATAGGAGTTCACTAACTAATTCTTCAGAGGATATGGATTTGGTTTTATATGAAAATGCAGGTTTCGTTAATTCTTATATAGATTTTGGGAAATTAGACTATAACCAAAATAAAATATACAATCGAGGCAAATATATTATAACAAAGAGAAAAATGGATTTCGATTTGATTTACAGTTCACTAGAAGATTTAAAGAATCAAATAACTGAGACTTTATCTAAAAATGGAAGATTCCCAATCAATATTTAGCATTATTTGAAATAGATTAAAAGAAAAAATAACTCAAACTTACCAACCCAAGAAAGAAACTATGCAACTTACAGCCAAGCTCAATCAACTACTTCCAATTCAAACCGGCACAGGTAAAAATGGTGAATGGAAAAAACAAGATATCATTGTTGAATCTGATGGTCAATATCCTAAGAAATTGTGCATTTCAATTTGGGGTGATAAGATCAATGAAAGTCAATTACAAATTGGTAACTTATTGAAAATTGATTTCGATATCGAAAGCCGGGAGTATAATACTAAATGGTACACTGATATTAAAGCATGGAAAATAGAGATAGTTGAGATAAACACTCAAAACTCGATAAACAATTCTGTTAGTACTGATGATTTTATTCAAAATAGCGAAGACGAGGAATGGCCATTTTAGAATTATTTTACTGTGCAAATAAGTCTAATATTTAAATCCAAACTTTTCATTAAAAAACAGTAGCCATGAATATTTTTGATCATTTTCAGCACATCATTCTCACCAATGACCAACGCAATGCTTTAGAAAAGCTTCAAGCTTTTTTAGAAAGTGATGATAGGGTGTTTATATTGCAAGGCTATGCTGGAAGTGGTAAAACAACCTTGTTAAAGGGTTTTGTTGAATACCTGAAAGCTTCGGAAAAGAAATATCAGTTGATGGCTCCAACTGGTAGAGCGGCAAAAGTAATTAATCAAAAAACAGGCTTTGAATCTACAACCATTCACAAAGGCATTTATAGCTTTGAAGAATTGCAGGAGATCAAACAGAGCGAAGAAGCAAATGATATTTCGTTTTTGTACCAATATAAAATCAGGAACAATCTTGCAGTTTATAATTCGGTTTTGATAGTGGATGAAGCATCGATGGTCAGCGATACTTTAAGCCAAGGTGAGTTTTTCCGCTTTGGTAGTGGATATTTACTGCGTGACCTAATAACTTATGGAAGGATTCAAGAAGCTAGTAATTGTAGTAAAATTATTTTCATAGGTGACCCAGCACAGTTGCCACCGATTGGAATGAACTTCTCACCTGCACTTGATCCAAATTATTTAAATGAAAACTACAAAGTTTGTGTCTCTCAAGCAGAAATAAAGGAAGTGAAACGTCAGGATGCCAATAATGGTATTTTGGTTGCTGCCACTAAAATACGGCAGTGTTTAACATCTGGCTACTTCAATAGTTTTGATTTGAGAGGAAATAATCGAGATATATACAATCCTGAATATCAGGATTATTTGGATACCTATAAGGCACAAGATGACAAAAAAATCATCATCTGCTACAAAAATAAAACAGCACTTGATTTGAACCAAGCCATTCGCAAAGATAAGTTTGGAGGTGATTTACCCATTCAGCCATCAGACACTGTTATTGTTGGAGGCAATAATTATCGTTTGGGGATCATGAACGGAGAATTTGCAGTTGTATCAGAAGCAAGTCAATCATTCGAAACCAGAGAAGTAAGGTTTTATGATAAAGGAGGTAAAGTCCAAAGTGTGAGACTTACATGGCGAAGCATCAGCCTTGTTTTACCTGATGAAAATAATCAACGCAAAACTATCAACGGATTTGTTTTGGAAAACTACCTATACGGCGATAATTATCTAAAACCTGAAGAGCAAAGAGCCCTTTACGTAGATTTTAAGAACAGGCATCCCAAACTGAATAAGAGTACAGAGGAGTTTAAGCAAGCTATAGTTAACGATAAGTATTTCAACTGCATCTTATTGAAATACGGTTATGCAGTAACCTGCCACAAAGCTCAGGGGGGTGAATGGGCCAATGCTTTTGTTTTTTGGGATAGAGGTATTCAGGATAAATTTAACTTTTATGAATCGGAGCATTCTCTTTCAGGAAAGAACAATTCAGATTTTTACCGTTGGGCTTATACCGCTATTACAAGAGCCTCCACAAAACTATTTTGCATCAATCCACCGTTTTTCTCCTCTTTTTCAGGTGTGAATTTTATTGACGTGAATGTTCAACAGTCATTTAATGCATTGACAGGTCAATCAACTCCTACATTAGAAATCAATATCAATGAGGTCTTACCGGCATTGTCAAAATTCGGCTTAGATGATGCATCTTTAACTATTCAGGATCATTTCATTCATAGATGGCTTAATTTGCGAAAGCAATATATTGATATTGAAACTTGGCAGAAAGTTGGATATGAAGTTCGCTATATCTTCAAAAGAGAAGCACAAACCGCAGCATTCAAATACTGGGTTAATGGTCAAAATGTTTTTAAAAACAATTTTCAAAAGCTACCTGCACAAACCAATTCTGATGAATTGTTTGAAGCAATAATTAAAATACTTGAGAAAGCCATTCCGGTTGTAATTAATAGAAACAACAATGATGGTATTTTAACTCAAATAGAATTTGATACAGCCATTGAAGAAGAAAAGCCCTTTTTGAAAAATTTATTCGTTGACTTAAGCAGTCTGTTAGTCGACGGAGAAACGATAAAGAATATACAGCACCTCCATTTCAGAGAGAGATATACTATTGAAAAAAACGGGCAAAATTGTGTTTTTGATTTTATCTACGATGGGAATGGCTTTTTTGGTAATGTTCTACCTTTAGAAAACAAGTGCGAAAGCCACGCACTTTTTGCCCAAATAAAATCCATTGTAAAAAAACTAAAAGAAGCTGATTATGTCATTTAAAGAAATCAAAGAACTACGACAAGTTGGAAAGTTTGATGAAGCTTTGCAAATGGCAAATCAAGTGATTGAATCAGAGCCAGATAATATTTGGAATAAGCGCGCTGCTGCATGGGTTTATTATGATTTTCTCAAAAAAAATGCTCAGCCGGATTCAATTGAAGCATTCAAAGAATATCTAATCAGGATTAAAGACCTGCAATTGCCTGCAGACGAGAAAATGGTATTTGATAATTGTGCATGGCAAATCGGCAGTTTAGTTTTTACCTTACAGAAAACTGAGCCTGTTGATTTTAATAAAATCACTGAGCTGTTTGAAATTATTAGAAACTTTCATTTTACAAAGCCATCTGAGGCTTATTCCTTTATTTACAAGGCTTTTCACAAAGGCTATCAACACTGGTCAAACTTTTTAATTTTTGCCGACTGGTGGAATTTAGAGAACCTACGTTCTGAAGACTATCTAAATGAGGAATTCAAAGGTAAAAGAATGATGGCTATCGCCGAACAGGCTTACATCGCTTATGCCAAGAAACTTATAGCGGGTGAGTTTACAGATTCATTAAGTCAGCAAAAACAGGTTGATAAGGATAAAATCCAAGCTTTTTTGCCCAAACTAGATACTTTAATAGAGAAGCATCCAGATTATCTTTATCCTGCTTATTTCAAAGCCAAATTACTTTTATCATTAGGCGATAAGGATAGCATGTTATCAGCATTGTTACCATTCGCCAAGTTAAAGAAAAACGATTTTTGGGTTTGGGATGTTTTGGCTGAAGCATTTTCAAGCGATGAAGAAAAGGTATTCGCCTGTTATTGTCGAGCATTATCCTGTAAAGGTCCTGCAGAAATGCTCGTCAAAGTGAGACAGAAAATGGCACACATGCTCATTCAAAGAAAGGAATATTCCGCTGCAAAGACTGAAATTGAACTAATTACACAGGCCAGAATTGAACAAGGTTATAAATTGCCGAATGAGATTGTTAACTGGCAAAGCGAGGAATGGTACAAAAAATCACAAGCTTCAAAGTCAAATTCTGACTTTTATAAAGGTTTTATTGCCACCGCCGAAGCGATAATTTTTAGTGATGTACTTGAGGAAATTGTGCTAGTGGAATTTGTAAATTCAGATAAAAAGATTCTCAATTTCATTGCTTCTGATGAAAAATTTGGTTTTTTTAAATACGATCGCTTTATTGCTAAAGTTAATGTTGGCGATACCTTAAAAGTGAGATTCAAAGTAGGGGTCAATGGTGAGCTTTTTCAAGTTTATACAGCCTCAGCATCTGAAGATGTTGAGTTTAAGAATAGATTTTTTAAAAATCTACAAGGGATTATTCAAAAGAAAGAGGGCCAAAGTTTTGGATTTGTGGATGATGTATTCGTTCACCCTTCAATAATTAAAAAGCATCTACTTGATTCTGGAACCAATGTGAAATGCTCCGCCATTAAATCGTTCAATCGTGAAAAAAAACGATGGGGATGGAAAGTTGTTGAAATTGAAGTTATAAGTTAACTAGTAATTATGGCTATAACGAAAGATGCATTTACCCGATTTAGAATACTTGACGAGTGTTTTAGCAACCCTTATAAGAGCTTTACAATAGACTCTTTGTTAAAGCAATTAAATGCCAAATTAGAGGAAATTGATCCTAAGTTTTGCATTGGATTGAGGCAATTACGTTATGATTTATCATACATGACAGGAGCTGATGGCTGGGACATTGAGTTTGTTGATGCGCTTGATGGGAAGAAAAAAATATTCCGATACGCCGATCCGGAATTTTCAATCTTTCAACAACCGCTTAATAATACCCAGCTCGAATTAATCACCGGTGTGGTAAAAATGCTAGAGAGTTATACCGATAGCACATACATGGGAGAAATGGCTGATGCATTGAATACGCTTAAAATGATTAGCGATGACTCAAATAAGGCTGAGAAAACAATTGGATTAGACTTATTGGGCAATTATAAAGGAAGAGAATATAAACAGCCTCTTCATGATGCTATTAGAGCTCCTTATGCATTGAAAATGCATTATAAATCCTTTGCAAGTCAGGAAGTTACTAAAGGAGATTTTCATCCCCAATTTTTGAAAACGTATAATAATAGATGGTTTTTAATGGGTTGTTGGGACCAAGAAAAAGAAAAGTTAACAGTATTACCACTTGATCGAATAATAAAGTTTACTCCAATGCAAAGACCCAAATATTATAAAATGGGTATCGACTGGGAAAACTATTTTGAAGACTTTATAGGTGTTTCCAAGCCATTTGATGGTGTAAAGGAAACGATTCACTTACGCTTCTTTAACGATAGAGGTAAATATGTAGAGACCAAACCTCTGCACTCTAGCCAGGAGCCATTCGTGTTTTTCGAAGAAGGTATATCGGAAACTAAACTTCATCTCATTGTAACACGTGAACTTATTTCTAGTTTACTCTCATTTGGTAAGGATTTACAAGTAATAAGCCCAAATGAGCTTGTGTGTAATATGAAGGAAATTGCAAACCAAATGGCAGATAACTATAAATAGAAGAGTTGTTTACTCTTAATGGAATAATTAAATATCTGATATTCTGAATAATAGACGAGTTGCATTGATCTGTGCAGATTGACTGCACAGATGCTTAGGAAGTTTGCCAAACAAAACAAACGAACTATGAACTCGATGATGTTTCAAAATTGTCAACCGACCACAACTACTGAGATTCAATTTAGTGCGCACAGTGTTAAACGATGCCAACAAAGGGCAGTAAGTAATTGGGCGATTGAGCAAGCTATCCTGAAAGGTGAGAAAATTTACAAGCAAGGAAATACTTTTCATTTCCTTAAGCGAAAATTTGTCATTAGCAATTATCCTCCTCAGCAACACAATCAGCTTATTGATTTAGTGGTACTCATGGCAGATGATAATACAATCATTACTGCATATAAGAATCCAGATGCAATTGGTAATATCAAAAGGAAGCCTAAACGCTTAGCAATACGCAAAAACGCGTTTTTAAATTTTGATGGAACTTCAAGTCGCAAAACATTAATTGACAAAGTAAATCAGCGGATTGCAGCATAACAATTTCAAGAAACAAAAAGCTGTGCAGCTCTATTGCACACATCTAGTTTTCCTTTGCTTTATCAAATTCAACCACTCATGACTAACACTTACGACACTTTACTTTCGATGCCACAATGGAGGAGAAAGCGTGTCCAAATTCTTAATCGAGATCATTACAAATGTTGTAATTGCGGGAGTGTCTATCGATTGCAAGTTCATCACAGACAATACCATAAAAGTAAACGCACTGGAAATCATATTGCACCTTGGCTATATGCCAATCATCTTCTAATAACTCTTTGCGACACTTGCCATACAGCGGGTCATCAACTCTATAGAGTACCAACTCATCACATTTAACCTGAAGAAACAAATATTAAACGTCATCATGCGCAATCCTTTCAAAAACTTATTCGGAAAAACGACTACGACAGAACCTGAAGCAGTCGTAGAAGAATTAACACCTGAACTTCCTATGATACCAGAAAGCTTATTTATTGAAACTCAACATCCGCAAACTAAGGCAGCGGAGAAACCTTCTACAGATCCACTAAAGGCTGCACTTGAACGCAATCACCATCATGCTGGATACACTGATGGATATGATTTCCATGATGTTGCAATGAAACAAAATTATCAAGACTGCTTGATAGAAGAGGTCAGGGATATTTTCAAAACTGAAATTTGGAGAATGGATGCTGACCTCGTTAGGCTAAACAGCTTGTTAAAGTCAAAAAGCGAACTGGATGCTACCGTTATTCAGCTTATTCAAGAGCAATTGGATGGAGTGGAACTTAAACGAAAACAACTCCTTGATGAATTTGAAGCTGCAGAGTTCAGCAGAGGCAAAGTTCGTAAAGCCTTACTCGAATATGAAAGAGGTTTCACAGAAGGATTCAGAGACTATATAGAATCAAGCAAATTCACATCTGTAATATCAGGAATTTAACCCTTAAAACTATGAGCCTACTAAAATCAGCATGTAATGTGCTTGGTGAGAACTACAACGTTCTTCAAAAATGCAGTTCCAAAGCACAAACTAAGATCAGGAGTATCTTTTTAATTCTAATGATTCCCGCCTTTATCTGGTTTGTAACCGGATATTTAACGGCTAGTTCAGTGTTTGGATATGGAATATTTGCATCCTCTTTTACAGGGATTATTTTCGCAGCGATTGTCCTAATAATCGACATAACCTTTCTAAGTGTAAAAGGCAATTGGTTAGTCTTTTATCGATTTATTATTGTAGCCTTATCTTGCATATTGAATACTCTTCTATTTGACACAATTGTTTTCGGGGATGACTTCAAGGCACTTGAAAATAGGATGCACATTGAGGAGCTCCGGACTACATACCAAACTTCGGTTAGAAGTGATTCCTTGCAATTGGTCAATTTGAATGAGCAGTTAAAACTGAGCGGTGCAAATACAGATATTGCTCGCAAAGACTATACTTCTGAAGCAGATGGCACGGGAGGATCTGGAGTAAAAGGGATGAGTAAAATTGCACTAGGGAAGAAAGGTGTTTATGATCAATTAAAACAAAGTCATGATAGGATCTCTAATGAAGTCAATGCTTTAAGTGGCAAACTCAGGGAGGGTGAAGAAAGATATATTGAAGCCCATAAAGAAGATAGAATAGGTATTCAATTGCGCATAAGAGCAATGTTAGAGCACTTATTTGGAAATGGACTTTCAATAAATCAGCTCTTCCCAGGAATATGCTTGTTGTTGATTGCCATGTTAGAATTTTCCCCATTAATAGTTAAAACTAAAATGAAGGAAACGGATTATGACGTTTGGAAAGAAAATCAAGAAAAGAAAAGCCAGGATTCAATGAGACTAGAATTACTCAGGTTGCAGCGTATGCACCAACGTGCAGCTAATTACCAACCTGCAGATATCATTGCATTAAAATCGTTGGATCAAATAAAATCAAACATTAAATCAAGTTTTTAAATTAGATATGTCACAGATCAAACTATTCGGAATCGAGGATAAGATTCAATTCGGCAAACACAAGGGCAAAACAGTAAAACAGATTGCTATCGATGATCCGGGCT
>CANHIS010000104.1 GCA_947460255.1 Bacteroidota bacterium | reverse complement strand
TCACCCCCCGCCACGGTACCTTCGACAACGACACCACCCTGTTCGCCGAAACCCTAGCCACCATCAAAGCCACCCCCCCCACCTCCCTCACCCTCTCCGGCATCGACCTGAGCGAAATCTGATCCTCGCTCTGTCCGCAGCTGACTCCCTCTCTCAAACCCGCACCGCGCCACAAGCGTTCCACCGGCATTCATCCAAAGCGCTTCCATGGTTCAGGGTCCGCACCGTCACCGATTCGACCTGCTATTCCACAGAATCCACACGCAAGTACGGATAGCATCTCGCTGACACTCCTGGCGGCCTAGACGCCCCATCATATTCGGACCTGTCTATCACCATCAGCTTTCGCATCAAACCAGATGCAAAAAGCGGAAACGAAACCGTCACAAGCCGAGCCAATAACTCCCGAACCTCCTCACTCCGCTCGCCCCATACGAATCACAGAAAGATTCCTCAAAATTTATGTTGGCATTTTCATGAGCCTCCATTAATCCTGTCGCGCACCCTTGCTAAAAAGGCGCAAGTCTCACAATCTAAACTTACAACAAATGCTTTTCGGACTCAGCGCCGCCCGTTTGACGACGACCCAAGTTGACTAGAGCGGACCGACGAAATCCATCTCCATCACTGCCGAAAAGCCACAGACGTACCCCACCCAAAATTCCGTTCTCGAGGATTCTCTTCGGGGAAACACTGACAATTTCTGAGCTCTCAAATAGCGCAAACTCGATCATGGCTCACCGTAAAAGCGTCCATTCAGCAAACTCAATGAATTTCATCAAGCCAGGACAATCTGCAAAGATGACCCATGATCAGGGCCCCAAGTGTTTGGTATTTGACAACCGGCAGAAGGTACTCCGGACCCATTAATTGCTCTAGGACTTTCATGGGTGTTGATCTCAAGAACTTGGAATCCTGCTCCGTCTCGGAACTGGTGGTACTGGTCAAACAAAGGGTGCAGAGGGTTGAGACGCTCGAGGCGGAAAATTCCAGTCTGAAGGACGAAGTGCGCGCATCGAAACGTGGCTCGACGACTCCTGATCCTTTGCTTGGGCGTGATACTGTTCCGCTCGTGCCAACTACCGCTGCAACGACCGCAAATATGTGAATCACTACCACACCGGAAGGCATCCGTTACAAAGCACGACACCGGACGCCCCTTGCACCATGCTCGGTTCAGGCACGATTTGCGGGCGGCCTTGAAAAAACAGCCCGGAAATCCACCACTCGAAATCTCCGCTTACCTTCTCCCTCTATGAAGTCACGATTCCCGATCCACCTCGTTTGCCTGCTTGTGTCGCAGGTGTTGCTGATATCACTTCCGGCCCAGACGTCACTCTCTCAACGACTCGATCATCAACTAAGGCTTGGTATGCAACGCACGCCAACGGTGATGTTCAGCAGCCCATATGAGCGTGCCGAATACTTCGGTCGCGAATATAACGGTGAGTGGAAATTCGAGTTCAACACGGGCGCAGCCTTTGATTCGAATGTCGCATATGATGCGACGGGGCTGAACGACTACCATTGGGATTATGAGACGAGCCTGGGATACGAATGGTGGGTCAGCAAAGCTTTGGGCGTGGTGATCACACCCTCGATGGGAATGGAGGGCTCCCGATTCGACAAGTATCGTGAACTTGATGGCGATGTGCTTAGTGCTGGGCTGGTGCTTGCCATTCTGGACAAGCTGCCGGTGGATGTGGAAGTGGGCTACCTTGGCGGCTGGGGTTTCAGTGGCGGCTTCGGCGATCAAGTGCTGATCCAGCATGACGTGAGCGCCAGATTTGCAAAGGCGATTCCATTGGTGAGCAAGGCAGATGGTACGGGTGATGAAGATGGCCCAATGCTCAAATGGAGGCTTGGCGGCGGACATGTCTTTTCCGACCCTTCATCGGATGATCAGGCGCATGGCGATGCAAGTTTGGAACTCTCCTTGCCAGTCGATGAGCAGCTGAGCTTGGTCCTCGGCACAGGGCTGAGTTATCTAAGCTACACCGATAGCTCGGTGGGCAGTCGAGAGGCTTGGCTATTTCAGGCTGCCGCTGCGATTGAGTGTCGGCCGTTGAAGCACAAGGACCTCTTTGTCGCCGCGGGAGTCGGTTATACCCACCGCGCTGACAATGATTCTTCCTCCGATTACGACCAATGGCTCGTCTCGCTGAGTATCCGCTTCGAATGGGAGCACCTCGGTTTCAATCTTTTCAAGAACTAATCATCACTCTTTCCATCCCGCCCTTCAAACCATGAATGCCAATCGCCGCCAGTTCCTTCAGGCTGCTGCTACGACTGCAGCCACCGCCGCGACAGCCCGTGCCGCTGATCCCTTCGCCCCCGCCGACCCAGGTCTGACGGCACAGTGGTTCGACAAGGGAAAGCAGCATGTGCTGCCAGTGTGGGCATTCAACTCTTCGATCCAAGTCCCGCCGACGCCGAAGCCATACACGACGGACACTTGGGAGCGACTCAGCGGCGGTGCCAGTCATCAATCAAATCTCAAACCGTATGCGGCAGCGGACGATCCATTGCCCATTGGCAAGGTGCTTCACGGCACGGCTGCGGAGTGGAATGGCATCCTCATCGGTGGAAACAAGAAGCTTACGGATCAGGGATGGGTCGATGCAGCCTCCGCATGGGATGCGATGAAAGCACGAGTGACTCCCAATGCCACATCTTATGGCATTACCAACCTTCTCAACTGGGGCATGTTCGCACCAGAAGGCAAGGCTCCTGATGAGGCAGGCACAAATAGTCTGGTTCGTTGCTATCGCATTGAGATGTTTGAACATCATTTTAAGCTCCGGCCTGACGCGGCAATTCCTGCACTCCTCTACACCTATGGAGGAATGGTGCCAGGGCCGACCTTCCGGTTTCGCCATGGGATGCCCGCCGTGGTGCGTTTTGTGAACAAGCTTCAAACGGAAGTCTCCATCCACCATCACGGCGGGCACAATCCCACGCACGGCGATGGCTTCCCCAGTTACTATGTGCTCCAAGGAGAGGCCCGCGATTACCTTTATCCAAACATTCTCCCGCTGCGCCACGCCAGCGAAGTGAACGGAAAACAAATATCGGAGATCGACTTCGGCGAAGGCCAGTCGACCACATGGTATCACGATCACGGACTGGATGCCACGGCGTTCAACGTCTCGCACGGGCTCTCAGGCTTTGCCCTGTGGTTCGACGAACTGGAGCTGGAACTCATCCGCCGTGGGGTGTTACCAGGACTGCGCGGTGTCTCAGGCAATGAGATCACGATCTCCAAAAAGGAGTTTGAAGGATGGCTCGGTGAGTGGAGGAAACTCAATCCGGATGGAGAACTGGCGCGTGAGTGGCGTGCGCTGATGCTCGCCTCGAGGATAGTTGATGCGAATACGATCAACAATTATCTGCCAACAAGCGCCAACTGGGAAAAGGATGCCCAAAGGATCGAGGCCGCAGCTGAGCACTCGGTGTTCAAGCACTTCTTCCATAGCCGAGAAGGGGATAGATTGCCAGGGGTAGGCACACCATACTTCAATCCCTATGACCTGCCCATCGTGCTCCAGGATCGCGTCATCGATCAGGGCACTGGCCAGATCGTCTATGACAGCAACGGTCACAATGGCTACATCGGCAACACCCAGCTCATCAATGGTGTTGCGTGGCCGAGGTGCATAGTGAAGCGGCGCAAGTATCGCCTCCGCCTCCTTGACGGCTCGAATGCACGTATTTACCGCCTGCGCTTCCTCGACGCTGACACCTTCGGCCTTCGGCCCAATGGCAATCCCAACGGCGAGCAAGAGCCTCCCAACATCCCCGCAGCCACTCTGGAAGCCAGGGCGATGGATTTTCTCCGCATTGGAAAGGACAGTTGGCTCTGGGCCATGCCGCAGAAGATGAACTCTCTGATTCTAAACATGGCCAATAGGGCTGACCTGATCGTCGATTTCAAAGATTGGTATAAAGCTGCAGCGGATGCCGGTCGATTGGTTCCGCATCCCGAAAAGCCGGGCAAGCTCGTGGCCGAATATTACTTGGTCAACACCATGCCGCAGTTCGATGGTCGAGGACCAAAGACCAAACTTGCTGAGGATGCGGGTGATCCAGCTGTCTTCCCACTCCCTTTCACACTCAATGCAGCGAATCCGGTTGTGGTTGAGATGGTTCGTCAGCGCGTGATTCCGCCTGGCTTCCTCGGTGCGGGCCCTGGCGGCCAGATTGAAGAGTTGAACCAGCCCATTGGCCTCGTGAAATTCATCATCGAGGACGACGAAGGCGAGGGCGAGGACGCCAGCATCGACGAAACTACGATCCTCCGCCCCCGCCACGCCATCAAGGATGAGGAAGTCATGGCCGTGCGCGAGTTTGTCTTCGAGCGAGGAAAAGGTGCGTGGATGATCAACAGCCGCTTCTACGATCCGACGATCAGCAACGCGAATCCGGTCATCGGGATCAAGGGGCAAAAGTTCCTCGAACCGGATAGCACAAAGCCGAAAGCTGAACGCAAGGCACTGGAATCGCTCACCTACGCCGAGGAGTGGATTCTGCGGAACGGCGGTGGTGGCTGGTGGCATCCCATTCACATCCATCTGGAGGGACATCAGTTGGTTGGCTATGAGAAGGACTTCGAGGCCGACGGTATTGTGGGCGCTGATGGAATCTTGGGCGCTGCGGCACAAGCGCAAATGTCTGGGCTGCCGGACTGGAATGCCTTGGTCGGAAGATTTGGATTCAACCCGGTTCTCCGTAGAGGGACGACGCAGGGCACCATCATTCGGCGACTCCGCGACGTGCTAATGGGTGTCCCGCTTTCGACTCTGGTTGACCAGCAAGACACACTCAAATCGGAAATTAAGGATGCCCCGTTCGACGCCGTTCTAACGGCTGCTCAGGTTGATCAACTCAATCAAAATGATTGGACCCCGGACCCCCAGAATAAAGACCACCTTTCGGCAGAGTTTTGGTTCGACTCCCTCTCAACTGCTGGCGCGAATGCAGTAGGAGCATGGTTGCTCGGTAAGCTCGACCCAACCGCTCAGAATCATCCGAAACAGTTCTTCGAGAACGAACTGAAATCCACACCCCAGATCAGTATTCTCATAGACCGTCCAGGAGCCGGAGCCGCGCTCTTCCCACTGATCGCGAAGAAGCTGAAAGCCGAAATCGCTACCCTGCCCACCGCGGCAGCAAACGTCTTCCGTGGCCTTGACGCTCTCCGCCTGCAATGGGCAGGCGAGATGGTTGGCAACCACGACACGCAGGCCCTCGGACCCAATACCATCGCCCGCATCCGCATGAGATTTCGCACCTGGAGCGGCCCGCTTGTATTCCATTGTCACAACGTAGAACACGAAGACATGCGCATGATGGTTAATTTCGAGGCGACCATGAGCGGCAAGTGCAGTGAACTAAACGAGCATGATCCTGACACCGCCCCCGCAGCTCGCTCGCATGGCCAGGACGTCACGGACCTGCTCACCAACCCCACTGCGGTCGGCGAGATGCCGTGGGAAGCCATGGATGGCTTCCCTCACTTCGGATGGGAGGAAAATCCCGTTCCCGGCACTCCCATTGATCAAGCGGGTGATCCGCTCATCAAGCCGAGAGAACCCTCGAAGTAACATCAAGCCCCAACGACAGCTATGATCTCCATCTTCACCACCCTTCTGGAAACCCTCGCCAAGATCGACGTGCCGCCACCGCGAGCACGCCGCTCCGACCTCTTCGCCGATGTACCGGTGATCAACCAGTTCGGCCAAAAGTTTAGCTTCAAGGAGGACTTGATTAAAGGCCGAGCAGTCATTATCAACACAATGTTCACAATCTGTCGCGGCAGTTGCCCTGGCACCAGCGCCACCCTCCAGAGGCTGCGGGTGCCTCTTAGCAACGTGTTTGGCAAGCGCGTCACCATTCTTTCCATCTCCATTGACCCTGCGAACGACACGCCCTCCGCGCTGAAGGATTACGCCGACGACTACGGCGCGTCCAAGTTTGGAGGCGCTGCAGAGTGTGACTGGCACTTCCTCACCAGCACACCAGATCACATCGAAACCCTGCGCCGCAGCCTCGGCTTCTATGATCTCAACGCTAAAGTGGATGCCGATATCAGTCGCCACGCCGCACTGTTGCTCTTCGGCAACGACAACACGGACCGTTGGGCCACCTCACCCTCACAAATTCGAGATGGTCTAATTTGGGAGCCCCTACGCCGCATCCTCGGCACGAGCACTCAGGAACGCTTCGGCATCCGCCCAGCCTAACTGTCAACACCCTTTCCGCGCCATGAAACTCACACTCATATTCGCTGCGATTCTTGCCGGTTCCGCAGCCCGTGCCCAGGCCCCAACCGAAAAAGTGCGGGAGAAGACCGAGCACGCCCACCTTGTAGGCCACGAAGATGCGTTACTCTTGAAGCGCATAGAAGACGCCATCGCCGAGTGGGATCCACGCAACCTCACCAGCCCGTACTTGAAGGTCATCAACACCAACGCAGGGAAGAAATATGCGTTGCGCCGACCTGACTTGGCCGAGTTCATCGCCGACCCCGATGCCGCTGTTGCCTTGGGGAAGGCCCTGTTTTGGGAAATGCAGGCTGGGAGTGATTTCACGCCTCGCACGTTCCGCCTCATTCGCTGGAAGGAAGGTCTGCTTGGGGACCTTGTCGCCATTCCTGCTGATGCAGAGAAGAAGCGCCCAAAGATTGTTCTTGGTGATTTGAAGATCGTAGTGGGCACGGCACCGCCGATACCTTTGGGTGACATCCATCTGGAGGACTTTGGCGGCCTTGAGTCCGCTGAAAAGCTGGGCGATCTTTCGATTGGCAAGGAGAAGCTTCGGGACATCCAGCTATCGGCTGAGTGGATAGCAGATAACAAAGTAGTAACGCAGAGTTTGCCGTTGTCGAAGGTGGTTGCCGAAGCATCAATGTCCGTCGCGGAGCTCCAAATAAAGGAACTCGAGCACTTGGTCGCTGTTGGACATGAACTTGTCAATATTCGCAAGTTCACTAGTCCTTCTGGCACCGCATGCGCTTCTTGCCACTACCGCTTCGGGGCAGATGCGAGGAACAAGAACACCGGAGCGATCGCCTTTCAGTCTTGGGTGACCTTTGCGGCGGACCGCACTCCTGTGACTACGCCACCGACCGTTCTGCCCACCGACACCCGCGGTGAATCACCCGTTTTTTCTCAGCGATACCTGCCTGCGCCATTCAATAATGTGATCACGACTGCGAACTTTAGCGTCTCGCCCGTCGATGCAGGGCGTCTTACGCCACCACCCGCGCCCGGCTTGCTCCAGCACGAAATTATTGGCTCCCAAGGGATGGTCTACAGGCTCTACACGGGGGCTACTGGAGGAGTTGAGACATCCAAGCCCATTCCCCCCACCCCCGGAAATTCGGTGCGGGCGGACATGTTCGCTGCGGTTTCGACGACGAATCCACCGACGAATCCAGTTGTTGACTCAGAGGGAAATAATCGCACCCGACAGATCACACAACGCAACTCTCCATCCGTGGTTAACGCCGTTTTCAATGATCGGCAGTTTCATGACGGACGTGCGGAATCCACGTTTAATGGCTTCTCCATCTTTGGTGACTTCGACAAGCGCGTGGTATTGAAGAAAGCGTTGTTGGACGCTACGGGTAAAGCGGTGCGATACGAACCTGCTTCGATTGCCATTGTCAATGCCTCGTTGGCGTCGCAAGCCGTCGGTCCCATCGTAAACGAAGTGGAGATGTCCTACCTCGGACGGAATTTTCACGACATCGCAGCCCGAGTGTTGAGCAAGCAGCCACTCAGTCAGCAACGAGTCAGTCCTTCTGACAGCGTCTTCGCTCCCTATGCAAACAACAGTGTCCCCCGTGGTCTGTTTGATCCAGCGAACACAAACGCCAAGCTCAGCTACCGGACCCTCATCCAGCGCGCCTTCCGCAAAGAGTGGTGGGCTGATGAATTGAATGTTTCAACGCAGATCGCGCTCACTTCCCGGTTGGCTGCGCTTCGGGGCCGTGTGGCTGCGATCAACGGCAAGTTGGCAGCATCGGAACTGGAAGGTCCTATTCGTGCTGCCGTGGATATGATCCTTGGAGATTCAAACGCTCTTCCAGCGCGGCGCACGGTCACATTCATAAAGAAAGGGATGAAGAAAGACAGCGCCGGAGCGGCTCCAACGCCCGCCATCAGTTCGTTGCTAAAGGCAGCAGAGGAGTGGGAACTCATAGAGGGAGAGATCCTGCCCCTCCGGATGGATGCTGTAGTAAGCCGCGAACAATTAGATGCGGCGCTCGCGGCTACTTTGACGGGTGGGCCTGGTGGCAAGACAGCGCAGGACGATCTCATGGTTAATAACTTCAGCCTCTACTGGGGTCTGTCCATCATGCTTTATGAGTCCACCCTCATCTCGAATGATTCCCCTTTCGATCAGATGCTGCGGGGTAATCCCAAAGGAGTGGACAGCGTTTTCGCCGGAGCCATGGGCCAGACCATGATTGATCCTGTTGCAGCCGCAGCGGGAAACACGGCCGTGCCTTCGGAACCTCCTACTGATGATACAATCCGACGCGTGCAGCTCGACAAATTCATCACCAAAAACGCCCCACCAGTGCTCACTGGTACCGCCATGTTCCAACGTGGTTTCCGTGTCTTCGTGCAAAACTGCGCGGAGTGCCATGAGCCGCCTTTCTTCACCTCCGCAGCGAATCTTGAATTGGGCCCTGATCTGCCCGATCCCATCGCGAAGCTACATTCTCACTCCCTCATTCGCACCGCACTCGCGGACGCCTTCAAGTCCCGGCTTGTCGAGACGGGCCAGCCTGCTGGCAGCGGTGTCACCTATGCTAATCGCCACCTTCTCGGCAAGCGGCGTTGGTTCTTCGACCAAGAGCGCATCCCTGAAGTAGAGGCGTCCGTGGCGGATTTGATGATCGAGCTCATGGGGATTCCTGACAGACGGCCCCTCAGCTTTAATCAGACGACCCCGCCTCCGCCCTTGGATCGCGATCCGATGATCACTTGGGCCAATTGGATCACGGGTGGTGGCACCCGCCCTCCTCTTGGATTCGAGCCGTCCCCCCAGCCCGGGGAGGATCCACTGGACCCCTACGCGTTTTATGATGTCGGCTTCTACAACATTGGCGTCTCCGAACCGCGCTACGATTGGGGTGTCTGGGGATTTGCAGGTGCGGATGAAGCACTTACCACGGATCGTCTGGTCGAGGTACTCAGATGGCAGAGTGCATTGTTGAGAGATATCTCACCTTTTGGGCCGCGAGCAGCCAATGGACTACGCACGCTCAATACCGCAGCACTGAACCAAACTAGACTCGCGCAATTGAAAATCACGCCGCAAGAACTCGCTCGTCTGGTGACGAAATCGGAATCAGGTGCCCTCACCGCCAGTGACGTCCCTGCCGCTACACAAGATCCTTCAGGTATCCCTAGTCTCGGCTCGGCCTATCGTCTCCCGCGTGTCCGCCGATCAACTTCCGACGCACAGCTCCCTGCCGCGCCACCATCATTGCAACTGCAAATGCGGGCACTCCGTAAGGCGCAAAGTGCGTCACACCCCGCCGATCACTCCACGGATCGCGGTTATCCTGATCTCGAACCAAATGAAGTCGGGAAGAAACCAGAGGATAATCGCGCAGAACATCACTTCTTTAAACGCGCTCGCCGCATGGTCATGACGGGGGAGCCCTGGGGACACCGCAAGCCCTTCATCTCCGACAATGAACTCATGGGCTGGGGAGCGTTCAAAGCGCCGAGCCTGCGAAACGTCGCCCTTACTGAGCCCTACATGCACAACGGCCGTTTCCTCACTCTTCGGCAGGTGCTACAGTTCTACAGTTTCGACAACACCAGGCTCATCCCGGCCCATGTGGAACTCAATCCCGACCTCCATCCCGAAATGGGCAGGCTCGCCCTGAACTCCGACGGGCTTATCACGGGCCTGCCGGCGGCACAAATCAACCTTACACAGATTCAGGACTCCGAGTCTCTGCTCTTCTTTCTTCATTGCCTCACTGACGAGCGTGTGCAGTTCGAGCGCGCCCCGTTTGATCATCCCTCGATCATCATCCCTAATGGAGTCCGCGGCAGCGACCCTAATAGTGAAATTGCTATAACTGTGAGCGAAGTCGGCGCAGACGGCTTCAAAGATGGTCAAAACAATCCAGCGTCCCGCCCCCAATTTCCCGCTGGCAAATAATGTCCACGTTTCCCAGCTGCGATTTCGAGCCTCCTTAGGCGATGACCTACCTCATTCCCAATGACCCTCTTTCACAGGCTGACTCGCCGTTGCGGCAGCAGCAGGGGGGGGCACGAACGCTCCGCCAATAGAGTTGGATTTGATTTCGCGATGGCTTTGGCTGCAACAGGGCTGCTCCAGGCACGCCCGAGTTCCTCCTCAGGCGTTCGCTGCTTTGAAACTAAAGAGTAAAATGAATCACAGGCTGAAACTGCGCAAGTGACACAGAATAAGCTCCATGAGCACGCTGGCGGCCTTGACAGCCTCTCCCTGCGGGTGAGCCAGAATCCCCCCCCGAATAGCCTTCGGACAGCTGGCCGGTGGATACTCCGGGCGGGCGCTTTTGTGCCGAATGGGACGACGAGGCACTGCAAGCGTCAAGCGGGCGACCTCTATTCAAGAGATAGCGTAAGTGTCATAGGTATTCTAAATGACATCTGTGAACGCGGAATCAGTGATTTTGAAAACGGACCGCCAAGGGCGGGTGCGTACGCCCCAAGCCCACCGTGAGGCTTTGCTGGATGCTTTTTAGTGCAGCGGACTCTCGGGGATGAAATTCGCGGCCCTGGACGGGGTGAACTATCCCAGTTTTGCCAATTGGGTGCAGCCGGGCAAACGTCATCGATCGATGTCGGCGGCTGCTGCCGGACCGGGGTGCGGTGCGGACAAGGTCACCGGGAAAGCCGGATCTTCGTTGCGATGGTGGGAAGGTGTCGTCGACAACGGCGCGGCGAGGTTCGACGCGGCAGGCACTGCCCGCCCGTCCGGACTGCAGCTGCATTTGCCGGGTGGCGTGCGGATGGGTAAGCGTCTCGCCATGAGCCCTGGAGGCAATCTTCTTGCCCTGAAGGACCGGAACGATCGGTTGCGACCGCCACGCTGCCGCCAAGTGCTACCGGTTCCAGTCCCGTGGCAGACACCTTTCTCAGAGCGGATCAGGTCAGCTGCGCGTGAGATCTCTCCAATTCTCACTGTTCCCCAAACAACTCCAACTGCTCCATCGCATCCACGGAGGGCGGAGCGTCCGGGAACTTGGTTTTCCGGGATTCCAGCCAGTTGAAGAACTCATCGCGCTTTGCCGGGTCGCTGAAATTGACCGTCAGTTCCCGGCCCTTCAAAGACACCAGGCCGGAGGCCCGGTCCTTCCACGCGTCGCTGACCGTGCGGAAG
>CANHIS010000103.1 GCA_947460255.1 Bacteroidota bacterium | reverse complement strand
GCTTGAATATCCCGAATCAGTTCCATGAATACTTGTCAGATATATTTTGCGAATAAGCGTAACGTTCGCTGTATATGGAGTTTAGCCTCCAAAGGGCTGCAAAGCTAAAAGAATACACTTGAAAAGTCCCGATTTTTTTTCTTAATTTTGTAATCTGATTAATTTTTAAATGGAGCGATACACCGTCACATCATTTCAATTCGGTTTCTTTTCGAATGTTTCCATTTGTTTCCCACAAGCCTAACTAACCTGTCATGAAAAAAACAAGAGTACTTTTTGTTTCTCAGGAGATCACACCCTATTTGCCTGAAACGCATATGTCGAAAATTGCCCGTGAATTACCACAAGCAATACAGGAAAAGGGTCGAGAAATCAGAACATTCATGCCTCGCTATGGCTGTATCAACGAGCGCCGTAATCAACTACATGAGGTAATTCGTCTTTCAGGAATGAACTTGATTATCGACGATAACGATCAACCTCTAATCATAAAGGTGGCTTCTATCCAAGCTGCAAGAATGCAAGTTTACTTCATAGATAATGAAGAATACTTTCAACGTAAACACATTGTAACCGATAAAAACAACCAATATTTCAGCGACAATGATGAGCGAATGCTATTCTTTTGCAAGGGCGTTCTTGAAACTGTAAAGAAACTAGGTTGGTCGCCGGATGTAATTCACTGCCATGGCTGGATGACTTCTTTGCTTCCTGTACTTTTAAAAACCAAATATAAAGACGATCCTTTGTTTGCAGAAAGTAAGGTTGTAGTTTCTTTGTACAATGATGGTTTTACTCCAGCAATGGATCATCGTTTGGCGGAGAAAATGATCATGGATGGAATTGAATCAGAGGATACGCAGCTTTTGCAAAATCCAGACTATAACAATCTCATTCGTCATGCAACGTCATTTGCAGATGGCATTGTTGAAACTGAAGCAGGTGTTAATCCAGAATTGGTTGCATTTGCCAAGGAATTGAAAAAGCCAGTATTGGAATTTAAAAATGTAGGCCTTGAGCTCGCAGATTCGTGTTCTGATTTCTACGACGAGGTTTTATTGGGGGAGCAGGTAGCCGAGTTGGCTGATTAACAGGTTGAAAAAGCAATTTCAAGATCAGGTGCATAACTTTTTGAGCCGTTGGGCCCAGTCGGCATTTTCAATTGTTTTGTTGATTTCTGTTTGTTTAGTTTCATGCGAAGAGCCTGAACTTGGTTTGGAAACCCAACCAGGAGGAGATTCCGCAAATCTATTGCGTGAATTGAATCTTCAAATAGAAGCAACTACCGAACGTGAGGATTCTGTTAAAACAGACGAACTTTCGCTCAACCTTCTCGGCGCATACAACGACCCCGTTTTAGGAAAAATACGCTCTGCCATTGTTATGCAACTTCGTCCAGCGGTGAGTAACATCAACTTGGGAACAAATCCACAGGCAGACTCTATCGTTTTGGTTTTACCTTTTAGAGGTTTCTATGGTGATGTTTCAAAAGTAAATGGTCTTCAAAAGTTTCGAGCCTTTCGGATCAGAGAAATGATGTATCGAGACTCGACTTACTTTAGTTCAGATACCTTGCAAAGAGACCTTACTCCACTTGGAACATCTAATTATTTTACACCATCCCTCATCGACAGCGTATTAGTTGGTGGAACTAAAGAGGCTCCGCAATTAAGAATAAAACTAGACCAAGCTCTAGCAGCTGAGTTTTTGAGCAATCCTTCTGAATTGGTGAATGCCGATGTATTTACAGCATTTTTCAATGGTATTTATATTGATGCAGACACAAAACTGCCAAATGATGAGCAAGGAGCTATTCTTGACTTCAACCTAATTGGAGGAGCAAGAATAGATTTGTTTTATCAAAATGATGAGAACGACAGTCTGCGCACATCATTTATTGTGAATGAGAGTTCTGCAAGATATACACGCTTTAACCACGTGTATAAACCAGAAGTTTTATCTTCATTAGGCTCCATCGAAAGTGGTAAAGAGAATCTATACATCCACAATATGGGAGGACTGCGCACCAAGCTGAGAATTCCAGATTTAAATTTGTGGAAAGCCGGGCGCAATATCATTGTCCATAAGGCTGTGATGACGTTTACTGTGAACACTCAAACTCTTGGAAAATATACTCCCAATCCTCAATTAAATATTGTTTTGAAGGATGAAGATGGGAGTTTAATTTTATCGCCAGATCTCAGTGTTAACAGTACTTCATACAGTGGAGGTGTTTTCAACAACACAACAAAAGACTATTCATTTAATATTGCACGCTTGGTTCAAGCGCAATTAAATGGAATAATCACAGACGAAAATTTTTACATTCAACCTTCAGGTACTGGAATTTCATCCTTTCGCACCATTCTCAACGGAACAGAATCCTTAAATGGAGCGGTGAAGTTTGAAGTTCTTTATCAGATTTTACCTAATTAATCATTCCAATACTTTACAAACCATGTGTGGCATTGTTGCTTATTTGGGAGAAAAGGATGCTTATCCGATTCTAATTAAAGGTCTTCATAGACTAGAATATCGCGGTTATGACAGCGCAGGCGTTGCCTTGTTGAATTCGAATGAGGATATTCGCTTGTACAAATGCAAGGGTAAGGTTTCTGAATTAGAGGCCTTTACAAATGGAAAAAACATATCTGGAAAACTTGGTGTTGGTCACACTCGTTGGGCTACACATGGTATTCCTGATGATAAAAATGCACATCCGCACTTTTCAGAATCTGGAAACCTTGTGATTATCCATAATGGAATCATTGAGAATTATGCCTCACTAAAAAAAGAACTTCAAAATAGAGGTCACATTTTTAAAAGCGACACAGATACTGAAGTTCTGATTTATTTAATTGAAAACATCCAAGAGAACGAGAACGTAGGTCTAGTAGATGCAGTTTTGATTGCTCTCAATCAGGTTGTTGGTGCTTATGCCATTGTGATTCTTTCAAAAGACAATCCTGATCTAATGATCGGCGCCAAGAAGGGAAGCCCTTTAGTTGTTGGAGTTGGAAAAGACCACGAATACTTTATTGCATCCGATGCCACGCCGATTATCGAATACACCAGAAATGTGGTGTATTTGAATGATGAGGAAATAGTTATCCTCGAAAGAGGAAAAGAAATGAAAATCAAGACCATCAAGAACCAAGACAAAACACCTTATGTTCAGGAACTTGAGATGCAGCTTGAGACCATCGAAAAAGGAGGTTTTGATCATTTCATGCTCAAGGAGATTTACGAACAGCCAAGAAGTATTCGTGATAACATGCGTGGTCGATTGAATATCGATTTACGTGAAGTAACACTTGGAGGCATTATTGATTACCAAGCGAAAATCCTTAATGCCAACAGGATTATCATTATAGCCTGTGGTACATCGTGGCATGCCGGATTGGTTGGGGAATACTTGATTGAAGATTTAGCACGAATTCCTGTTGAAGTTGAATACGCTTCGGAATTCCGTTACAGAAACCCGATCATCACGGAAAAAGACCTTGTCATTGCAATTTCTCAATCTGGCGAAACAGCGGACACGCTTGCAGCCATAGAATTGGCCAAATCTAAAGGTGCCACAATATTCGGAATATGTAACGTAGTAGGAAGTTCAATTCCTCGTGCAACACATGCTGGATCCTACACACATGCTGGCCCTGAAATTGGCGTAGCATCTACAAAGGCATTTACTGCGCAAGTTACAGTTCTCACATTAATGGCATTGGTATTTGCACACCGCAAAGGCACAATTTCAGAAAGTAAATACCACCAACTTCTTCTTGGTCTAGACCAAATTCCTTCCAAAGTTGAAGAGTTGCTAAAAATGGATGAACAGATTAAATACATCAGTTCTATCTACAAAGAAGCAAACAACTTCCTTTATTTAGGAAGAAGCTACAATTTTCCTATTGCACTTGAAGGCGCATTGAAATTGAAAGAGATTTCATACATCCATGCAGAAGGATATCCAGCGGCAGAAATGAAACATGGCCCAATTGCCTTGATCGATGAAAATATGCCAGTTGTGGTTATCGCACCGAACAAAGGTGCTTACGAAAAGATCCTCAGCAATGTGCAAGAAGTGAAAGCCCGCGGCGGAAAGATCATCGCGATTGTTACTCAAGGCGATAAAGATGTTGCTTCGTTAGCCGACCATGTGATCGAAATTCCAGAAACTGAAGAAGAATTAACTCCTTTGATAACTGTGATTCCACTACAACTTTTAGCATATCATATTGCAATCATGAGAGGTTGCAATGTTGATCAACCTAGAAACTTAGCTAAATCTGTAACTGTCGAATAACCTTTTTTTAATTCGTTCGAAGGCTCTGTTGGATCATCATCAGAGCCTTTCGCATTTAATGCATTATCGGATAGATTAACAGATAGGTACCTGCGCCTGCAAAATAACCTAATAGCGCGATGACACTCATTTTTTTGAGGTACCAGATAAAATCGATCTTTTCAATCCCCATAACGGCTACTCCTGCAGCCGAGCCAATAATTAGAACACTTCCGCCGGTTCCGGCACAATAGGCAATAAATTCCCAAAGTTTTGAATCGGCAGGAAAGGCGCTTAAGTCATACATTCCCATAGTTGCAGCCACCAAAGGCACGTTGTCTACAACCGCAGAAAGCAATCCTATAAGTACTACGATAAGATCTTGGTTTCCTAGTGTTTGATCAAGCCAAGCCGACAAGCCTTCTAAAACGTGAAGCGACTCTAATCCAGCAACTCCAAGTAAGATTCCAAGGAAAAACAAAATGCTCGACATATCAATGCGCATCAATGCGTGAGATGCACTAAGTTTTTCACGGTCTTCTGCATCTTTCTTACGGTGGAGAATATCAGCTGCAAGCCAAACTATACCAAGCATCAATAAAATTCCAATGTAAGGCGGAAGGTGTGTGATTTGCTTAAACACAGGAACAAACAGAAGACCGCCAATTCCTAAGCAAAAGATCAGTAGATTTTCTTTTGAAATGGACTTTTTGCCAATAGGCTTGAGTTCTCCAGAGAGCATTTTACGCTCGAAAAAAGTCACGTAAACCAACGGAACAGCCAAGCAAACTAAGCTCGGAATAAACAACATTTTTATAATGTTCACAGTTGTTACCTGCCCGCCTATCCAAAGCATTGTTGTAGTTACATCACCAATTGGCGACCATGCACCACCTGCATTTGCTGCAATTACGATCATCCCTGCATAAAACAAACGCTGTTCTTTTTCCTCCACAATTTTCCTAACCAAAGAAACCATTACGATTGCTGTGGTGAGATTGTCTAAAACAGCAGAAAGAAAAAATGTGAGGACGGAAATAATCCACAAAAGCCTGATTTTATTGCGTGTTTTGATTCGGTTGGTAATCAGGTTAAAGCCATCATGTGCATCAACAACTTCTACAATTGTCATAGCCCCCATCAAGAAAAAAAGAATTCCAGAAATCGATTCTATGTGATGCCCAAGCTCGGTTTCAACTGCTGAATTCGGCCAAAAAACTTTGTAAATCGTCCAAATCAAAATACCCATTACAAGAGCCGCACCTGTTTTATTTATTTTAAGCGGATGTTCTAATGCAATGGCTAGATATCCAACAATGAATATCAGAATGATAAGATTCAACATGATGGTCTATGGGTTTATTTTAAAATTGCTCAAACACCGAATTCACTTCGAATGTATTGGTAATCAATCCCTTTATTCTTTCTTCGCCTTTAATAGAGAAGCCGCTATCGGGCACGTAGCGCCAAATTGTATTTGTTTCAGTAAAAAGTGAAATGTCTCTTTTAGATGCTTTAAGCCACTTTACCTTGCCTTCAGTATCATTTGAGATTGTGAAATTGATAATGTTAATGTGTTCTCCGATTCGATCCAACGATGTGATTGTTTCGGTGTCACTTTCGGTAATAGTGGGCTTTAGCTTCCCAGAATATACAGCCTTGTTAAGATCAAGTTGCCGAAAAATCTCAAGCTCTTTTTTCCAATCTACAATTTCAACACGAGCCTTTCCTTCGCTTTCGCCAGCCTTTAATTGTTTGATTGCACCCATTTTCGATTTGTTAAGGCGCGCAATTTCAGCCTCAAAAAAAGATGGGTTGTCGAAAAAGGCAGTTTGCAAATCCTGTACTTTTTCCTGCCGGCAGCTACTTAGAGCAACCAGCAAGAAAAAGCAGCTGTATAGGATCTTGATTCTCAATTAGAAATTAAATTGGATGCCTTGAGCAAGTGGCAACTGACTACCATAATTGATCGTATTGGTTTGTCGGCGCATGTAAGCCTTCCAAGCATCAGATCCAGATTCGCGACCTCCGCCAGTCTCTTTTTCGCCTCCAAAAGCGCCTCCGATTTCAGCACCGGATGTTCCGATGTTTACATTGGCAATTCCACAATCTGATCCTGCAGTAGACAGGAATAATTCCATTTCACGCATATCAGTTGTAAAGATGGACGATGAAAGACCTTGAGGCACGCCATTTTGAAGGGCAATCGCTTCTTCAATTGTGCTGTATTTAATCAAATATAAAATTGGTGCGAATGTTTCTTCTTGCACAATGTGGAAATGATTTTCTGCTTCGATGATACATGGTTTCACATAGCAACCACTTTCGTAGCCTTCACCTGTAAGCACGCCACCTTCAACAAGAACTTTTCCACCTTCTTCTTGGGCACGACGAATGGCATTGTTGTAATCTTCAACTGCTTTGGTATCGATCAATGGACCAACGTGGTTCGCTTGGTCGAGTGGATTGCCAATTTGCAATTGTGCGTAGGCATTTTTCAACACATCACACACTTTCGTGTAGATGCTTTCATGGATGATCAATCGGCGAGTTGATGTACAGCGTTGACCTGCAGTTCCAACAGCACCGAAAACAGATCCTACAAGAACCATTTTCAAATCTGCATCTGGAGTCACAATGATGGCGTTGTTTCCACCCAATTCGAGGATTGTTTTGCCAAATCTTTCTGCTACTGTTTTAGATACATGGCGACCAATACGTGTTGAACCGGTGAAGGAAACCATCGGAACGCGTTTGTCGTTGTTCAATAAATCGCCCGAAGCGTTTCCAATCACAAGATTCGAAACACCTTCAGGAATATTGTTGTTCTTCAAAACATCACGAATAATGTTTTGGCAAGCAATTGCACAAAGTGGCGTTTTGGAAGATGGCTTCCAGATACAAACATCTCCGCAAACCCATGCAATCATAGAGTTCCAAGACCAAACAGCAACTGGAAAATTGAATGCGGAGATAATCCCTACAATTCCTAGTGGATGCCATTGCTCATACATTCGGTGGCTTGGGCGCTCACTGTGCATAGTTAAACCATACAGCTGACGAGAAAGACCAACTGCAAAGTCGCAGATGTCGATCATTTCTTGAACTTCTCCCAATCCTTCTTGAAGACTTTTACCCATTTCATAGGATACGAGTTTTCCAAGATCATCTTTCTTTTCACGAAGCGCATCGCCCATCTGACGAACAATTTCGCCACGCTTTGGAGCTGGCATTAAACGCCAAACTTTAAATGCTTCTTCAGCCTGTTTAACGACCATTTCGTAGTCGAATTCTCCTGCACATTTTACTTTGGCAATCAATTTCCCATCAACAGGAGAATATGATTCGATCCATTTTCCTGAACCTTCATACCATTGTGCACCTGTTGATACACCTGTATTTTCGGGTTCGATGCCAAGATTCTTTAGAACTGGGCTAATATCTGTAACTGATAGGGTTGCTGTAGACATATTTTGAATGCGATTTTAAGCGGTGCAAAGGTAGTTAAATCGAGTGCTTCATAAACACAAAAAGCCTCTCCAAAATGGAGAGGCTCCTACTATTTAGCTGTACAATACAGTTAAGGAATCAAGACATTGTCGACTTGTGCTTCAATCGTAGTTTGAGCAGTTTCAGATACAAGCGAAAATAGATTCAAGCCCGTTTGAACTTCAATGTTATCAACTGTTGTTCGGTAATTCTGCCAAGGCTGGCTGCTGGCTGTTTGCGTATTGGGAACATCAATCGCTATTACGCGGGTTGAGGAAGTTACTCTTGCGGCATCGTTAGATCCGATAGGAAGAACTACAACCGCTTTCCATACTCTTGAAGGAACTGTAATCGCACCATTGGCAATCGTATTGGTAATTCCTCCCAAACTTCCTGTTCCTCCAGAACCGTATCCTCCAGAAACAATATAAAGCTCGTTGCCCTGATTGAGTAGAGTTCTGCAATATGCTTCAAAATTATTCCACGTTATTTGATTGTTATTTGGAGCTTGTGGAATCATATTCGACATTAAAAATGTTGCAGCATTGTCGGCTGATGAACCATCTCTATCTTCTGAAGGACACATATGGCCGCGATCGAATCCAGAATTTGAAAAGCTTGTAGAAGATGCCCTGAAAAAACTTGAGGGTATTTGTGTATCAGTAGCAAAGCAATCACATCTCGCTGCTGGTCCTTTCCAAGCATTGCTCATGTGCCAGCTTACCCAATTAGCAGATCCTCTTGAATTGTTGTAGCTTAAAACATATTGCACTTTAGAGAGCAAATAGTTGCTTGGAGTGATCAAATTTGCAGTTGCGTCACTTGGATTCCCCAAAGTAAGGTGACTGTCTCTTGTTGGACTCTCGCCTGGTTCATCAACCAAAATATTGTCAACATTCAGAATGCCAGTGCCATTTGCTTTAAGAATCCTGATTCTTACTGGCACAGTAACGTTCAAAGTAAAGGTAGTTGAAGCTAAGCTTGTGGTTGTAGTAGTTACATTGTTTCCAGCTTGAATCCAAGTTGTACCATTGTCGGTTGAATACTGGAATTGCCAGGTACTATTGGCTGTGGTGCTATACTTGGCATGTTGTACGGTGACAAAATTTACCCCAAAGCTCAAATCGAAATTCGTTTGAATAAAACCAGCATTTCTGATTCTGGCCGATTTTGTTCCTGTCTTTCGATCGGTAGAAGATGTACCGATCATTGCATCGTTAAAGTTCCACTGCCCACTTCCCAAACTTACATTTGCGGCAGTGTAGGAGGTTTTCGTGCCGCTTTCAAATCCTTCAGGGAATTGCGCGGCGGTTCTTAATTCATACTCGTGTTGATGAACAACATTCGTTTGTGCTTCATCAATTAACAACTCTTCCTTGTGGCAAGACTGTAATACCAATCCCACAGAAAGCAACAACAGATACAGTTTTTTCATGCAGATTTTTTTCGCAATAAACGAATTGAATCTACAAAATACAAACAATCTCAATTTTAACACCCTGAAAACGAGATCAATACAAAGGTCTCATTAAACTTTTTAGGATTAAAAAAGATTATTTTTGCGAAAAATCGGCAGTGGTTCTTTCTGCAATCCTACGATTTGGCTAGTAATTTACCGAATATGAAGAGGAATGTTATTTTTCGGCTAAATTCAGTTTTCTTCAAATTGGCAAGCACCAAACAACATAGAATAAACAGATTTATGCCTTTTTCAAAAAACAGGCTTTCAGCACCATCTGTTGTTTTTCAACTTTCCCTTCAACTTCCTCAGGATCTTCAGTAAGCTTGATGTTTTTTACCGTAGTTCCTCTTTTAATAATTCCAGAACTACCGCGGACCTTGAGATCTTTAATTACTGAAACTGTATCGCCCTCTTTCAGCAGAGTGCCGTTACTGTCGCGAACTTCGATTTCCATTGTGTAGCGTTAAGTCTGCAAAGTTAAAATTCTCCAATACGCACAAATTTCTAATGTCTTGTTTAGAATGAGTCAACCAGCCCAATTTTCCCTGTCTAAGCTTCTTAATTGAATGGCTTCTGCAAGATGCTGTGTTCCAATATCCTTGCTTCTTTCTAGATCTGCAATGGTACGTGCTACTTTCAGAATGCGGTCGTATGCCCTCGCAGATAACGACAAACGTTCCATCGCCGTTTTGAGCAACAAGTTTCCAGTGGCATCAATTCGACACCAATTCCTTATCATGCGGGCATTCATCTGTGCATTACTATGAAAGCCCGGATAAGCTCCAAACCGGTCTCGTTGAATCTCTCTTGCTTCAATCACCCGGTCACGTATAATCTCGCTACGCTCGGATGTTCGGGCATTGCTCAACTCATCAAACTTCACAGGTGTAACCTCAACATGTAAGTCTATTCGATCCAATAAAGGTCCTGAAATCCGATTTAAATACTTTTGAACCACACCCGGCGCACAAAGGCACTCCTTTTCAGGATGGTTGTAATACCCACAGGGACAAGGATTCATACTTGCCACCAGCATAAAACTCGCAGGATATTCAACCGAAAACCGCGCTCTGGAGATGCTCACGATTCGATCTTCCAACGGTTGTCGCATCACCTCCAAAACAGTTCGTTTGAATTCTGGCAATTCGTCCAAGAAAAGCACTCCATTGTGCGCTAAAGAAATCTCTCCTGGCTGCGGATTTTGCCCACCTCCGACGAGCGCAACATCCTTAGTACTATTAATGTTTATTAATTGATAATCTTTTAATTGTAATGATAAATCAACTTGATACGAGTTATTTAATATTAATTTCAACCATTCCCATCATCACAAAAGCCAAGGCACGACAAACTCCATCCATTACTTTACCCTCTTCATCAATCTCAATTGGGCAAAGTAATCCATGTTCCTTAATGGAAGCAACCATCTCAAAAACTCTCCTCATCGGGATATTTTCCTCAGGGATAACAAGATTTTCAAGGGGGAATAACTCCCCCCTGAAAAACTCCTTCGGTGATAGAAATTGAGTTGTCATAACTTTTGTATTAAGCGACCAATTTTAGTAGGTCGGATGTTTCAATGTTTGAGTATTTAACTTCTTCTACTGTTCTTTTTAATCGTTCTTGGGACACACTTAGGTATTCTTCGTTGAGGTCAAATCCTACGTATTTACGTCCTAATTCAAGTGCGACTTCTCCTGTTGTTCCAAGTCCGTTGAACGGATCCAAAACGACATCATTTGGTTTGGTTGAGGAAAGAATCCCAATCAATGGAAGTTCCCTCGGGAATGTAGCGGTGTGATTCACTTTGAGATCAGAACCTTCAATTTTCTTCTGAATGTATTTGGTATTTGCCACCGAGGTTTTAAGTACCTGTCCGTCAAAACTAAATACGTTCCTCAAACGAATTGTCTTACCACTTCCGTAAGTCATTTCCTTATTTTGGAATGTATAGCCATCAACCCAACTCGTATCATATTTAAATTGAGTTGTCTTCACAAAGTGGTAAATGAACTCAGTTGATGGTTGAGTTCGTTTTACCCTCTGATAAGCAGGGTTAGACTTCAACCAAATGATTCTATCGTTGAGGATCCATCCATTCTTTTTCATTTCAATGACAAGTTTTTCAGGAACTCCACAAAGGTTTCCGTCAATTACTGTATCATCAATATTCAAAAACAAAGAACCTG